>CAIYPA010000165.1 GCA_903927965.1 uncultured Bacteroidia bacterium
GCATACTAAATTTTGTTATTCCTATCTAACATCAATCTACTCAATTGTATGATGAAGATATTCATGACATTGCAATCTACTGACTAACTTCCTGTTGTGGATTCTGAATATCATTTTTGCACGATCAAAACCCCAGAGGGGTGAAATATTTGTAGAAAAAACACATCCTCTATTCACGGCGGCGCAATCAGGATGTTGTTAAAAGATCAAATGAATTCTGCGCCGCAATGCGCAGGCCGAACGGGTCGGGCGGTTTCCAACCGCCTTTTATTTGAACATTTTGAAATCGCATATCCTGAGTTGTCAGTTGGAAGAGTTTCGCCTCAAAATCAAGGACAAGACAAATCGTCATAGGAATAAATATAAATTTTTACAGCAAAATAATATTTGGCTATTTTTACGGCAATGTTTTCACAATGGCTTTCCATTAAAAAAAGAAATTAGTTATACAAAACAAAACTGACTTATGAGGAATATTCTTTTGATCCTTTTTTGGGGAATGATCGTCTCTGCCAATGCGCAATCCATTAAAGTCCAAATGGTTACAACGGACGAATACAAAGCCTGGATCAAACAGGCGGAAGTCACCCCAACCAAAGGCTCGACAACGGCAGAAGTCATCATCGATCCTGCAAATACCAGGCAGACCATCCATGGTTTTGGGACATGTTTCAATGAACTTGGTTGGACTTCTCTTAATAAGTTAAAAGCAGAAGACCGGAATGCAGTGATGAAAGAGCTTTTCTCTCCCGGAGTTGGGGCCAATTTTACCGTTTGCCGGATGCCTGTCGGAGCAAACGACTTTTCAGTGAACTGGTATTCATATGACGAAACGGATGGTGATTTCGAAATGGCGAAATTCTCGATCGACAACGACAAAAATACGTTGATCCCATTTATTAAAAGTGCAAAAAAATATTTACCCGGATTGGAAATATGGGCCTCGCCCTGGAGTCCCCCATCGTGGATGAAGTACAATAAACATTATGCAAGCAGCTCCTCAGCCAAAAACAGGCAATCCATCGAAAAGAAATATCAAAATGACCTACCAGCCGACAAGGAGGGAAAAGAAGGGACCAATATGTTTATTCAGGAAGAAAAATACCTGAAAGCATACGCACTCTATTTTTCCAAATTTATTGATGCTTATCAGCGCGAAGGGATCAAAATTAGGTCGGTAATGCCACAAAATGAATTCAATTCTGCCCAAATTTTCCCAAGTTGCTGCTGGACAGCAGCCGGCCTTGCCAATTTTATCGCTTCCTACCTGGGGCCAGCCATGGAAAAGAAAGGTGTCGAAATATTATTTGGAACAATGGAACGTCCCAAAGAAGCCCTTGTTGACACCATCCTGAAAGATCCCAAAAGCAGCAAATACGTGAAAGGCATTGGTTTCCAGTGGGCCGGAAAAGATGCACTTCCTGGGATCAATAAAAGATATTCCAACCTTAAATTAATCCAGTCGGAACAGGAATGTGGAAATGGGAAAAATGATTGGAAAGGGGTTTTGCACTCGTGGGACCTGATGAAGCACTACCTAAACAATGGCGTTTCTGTGTATGAATATTGGAATACCTCTTTGCTTAAAGGAGGGATCAGCCGCTGGGGCTGGGCACAAAATTCATTGGTGGTAGTCGATGCCGAAACTAAAACATACAATTATTCAAACGAATATTACCTGTTAAAGCATGTTAGCCATTTTGTACAACCTGGTGCCAGGAAATTGGAAACAGGCGGTGAGTACAAAGACCTTCTGGCGTTTGTGAATCCTGACAAAAGTATTGTTGTGGTTATTGCCAATCAGGAATCAACAGAAAGAACTGTAAATATCAGAATAAAAGATTCGGTTTATTCCCCAAAATTAGCATCCAATTCATTTAATACATTAATAATCAAATAGTAATATGAAAAAGATATTCATTCCCGGCTGCTTGCTATTGGCAATGTGTTTTTCTGTTTCGGCGCAAAAACCCGGATTTTTAAATAACCTTCCGCAATACATTGAGAATACCTCGGTATTTGAATTGAACCAGGAGGAAGGCCGGGCTTATTATATCCCGGAAAAAAACCTATCGCTAAATGGGAAATGGAAATTTTTCTATTCGGATACTCCTGATGGCATACCTCAGGATTTCTATTCCACAAAATTCAACGACACAAAATGGTCATCAATTGATGTGCCAAGCAATTGGGAAATGAAAGGGTTTGGTGATAAGATGTTCCGCAACGTACATGCCCCGTTTAATGTCTTGCCACCTAAAGATAAGTCTTCCAGAGGTTTTGGAGGCAAACCCCAGCAAGATTTTAATCCATTTGGCGTTTCAGTTCCTAATGTTCCCAAAGAATATAACCCGACCGGAGCCTATCGGATGTCGTTTAATTTACCTGCAAATTTCAAGGGTGGACAAACTTTCCTTCGCTTCGAAAAAGTCGCTTCTGCTTCCTTTGTTTGGGTCAACGGACAGGAAGTCGGGTACAACGAAGGGGCACAGGAACCTTCGGAATACAATATCTCCAAATATCTTCGACCGGGAAATAATTCTGTAGCCGTGTTGGTATTGAAATATTCTGACGGCTATTACCTTGAAAGTCAGGACTACTGGCGACTGGCTGGGATCTTTGACAATGTTTGGTTGTACTCCTCCCCCAACCAAAGGCTTTTCGACTGGCAGGTCATTACAGATCTGGATGCAAAATATACCGATGCTAAGCTTGATGTCAAGGTAGATGTGAAGAAATACGAGGAATCGCCCGCTTCCGTTTGTTCTGTGAAAGCTCAGCTTTTCGATGCAGGTAATCAACTTGTGACTGAATTTTCAAGCGAAAAAGTCACGCTGGACAAGGCTGGAAAAACACGGGTTTCATTGCAGAAAAATATTACCAATCCCAGGAAATGGACATCCGAAACGCCAAACCTCTACACGCTTAAAATGCAACTGCTGGCTGCGGATGGAAGTGTGAAGGATCGGTCAGAAACGAGGATCGGGTTCAAGAAGACCGAAATCCGTGGTGAAACATTTTTCCTGAATGGCATTCCGGTAAAAGTCAATGCCCAAAATTCGCACATGCAGCATCCCGAATTGGGCCATACAATGAATGAGGAAACAATCCGTAAAGACTTTGAGATATTGAAGCAATTCAATTTCAATGCAGTACGTACTTCCCATTATCCTCCGGTTAACAAATACCTTGAACTAGCCGATGAATATGGTTTGTTTATCATTGATGAGGCTGGTGTTGAATCTCATGCCACCGAATACGTGTCAACTATGCCGGAATTCACCGAAATGTACAAAGAGCGTGTCCGTCGAATGGTTTTGAGGGACAGGAACCATCCTTGTATCCTGTTCTGGAGTGCAGGAAACGAAAGTGGCGAGGGCTCAAATATTACCGAAGTAGTCAAAGAAGGAAGAAAATACGATCCGACCCGTTTCTGGATGTACGGTGGAAATGCCTACTCCCATCCGGCTGAAGACATTATTGGGCCACGTTATCCTTCCCCAATGGAATTGGAAATGCAGGTAGCCGTTATCCCCGACAGTTCAGATTTCCGTCCTTCGTTTATGGACGAATACCTTTCGGTTGCAGGCAATGGTGGTGGCGGTCTTGACGATTACTGGCGCGTGATCTATTCCCACCCAAGAACCATGGGTGGTGCCATCTGGGATTTTGTAAGTCCGGGATTGAAAGAAAGGGCACGCCTTATAACCGATTCGTCTCCATACAATACGCCGGCTCATTTAATGGGGAACGCAAAACTTGTGAAAGGGGTGAATGGAAACGTGCTCGATCTGAATGGACATGATCAATGGGTGGAGGTTTACCGACAGAACAATGTTGAGCTTAGGGGAAATCAACTCACCTTGACTTGCGATGTTTTTCCTCGAAAGCTGGTCAGCAGTTGTGGATCGTTCATCACCAAAGGAAATTATCAATTTGGATTGCAACAGCGTGGAAAAGACTCGCTTGATTTTTACATCTATACGGACAAGCCCTATATCCTCAGGACCGGATTGCCCTCAAACTGGGAAAATAATTGGCATAAATTGACTGGCGTTTATGATAGTAAGACACTGACTGTCTATATCGACGGTAATGCAACCGGATCGAAAGCCGCTTCCGGAAAGATCAGCAATTTCCCTTTCCCTGTAAACATTGGACGCAATGCAGAGGAGCACGGGCAGGAGACCCACGTTTACATTTGCGATGCCCAGCTCGACAATGTCGGTATTTTCAATGATGCCGTCCTCCCGGGAAGTTTTGATCCGAAGAAAGCTGCGTTATGGCTCGATTTTGAAAAAGAATCCGATCAGGGAACTTACTTCAGTTATGGAATTGGTGCAAGGACTTACGGAAGTATCTGGCCCGACAGAAGGCCACAGCCCGAAATGTGGCAAATGAAGAAATCGGTCCAGCCAATATCAGTTAAACTGATCGATGCAGAAAAAGGTTGGGCAGAAGTGTGGAACCGGAACAATTTTCTGGATGCCTCCAATTATAAGACCCGATGGTTCCTCGAAGCCGATGGCGAAGTTGTCCAGGAAGGTGAAATAAAATTGCAAGTGCCGTCGCAGACTAAGAAGCTAATTCAGATTCCTTACCAAAAGCCAGTCTTAAAACCTGGCAAAGAATATCGGGTTACAGTAAGTTCTTCTTTGATCAAGGATGAAGTATGGGCAAAAGCAGGCCATGAAGTTTCGTGGGACCAGCTCGAATTGCCCTGGTTTCAAAAAGCTGAAGCAGCACCAACAGTGCCAAAACCGGATCTAAACCTGAAACAATCTGAAAATGAGATTACTGTTACTGGTACAGATTTCAAATATACGTTCGACAGGAAAAGTGGGAAGCTGAAATCCATTCAACTCAAGGGCAAGGAAATGGTGAAATCACCGGTGAAACTGAATGTCTGGCGTGCACCGCTTGCCAATGAGCAGGACCAATGGAACTCAAGGGCGGCTCAATCAAACAACTGGAAAACAGGATTTGGCAATCAGGTCGCGACTGAATTTTATTCCACAGGTTTGGATACGCTGACCTATTATCCGATGTCTGTCGATTGTAAGGAAGTGAATGGGAAAGTATATGTTGACGTTCGGGAGATTTGCCTGACCGGTAGCAGCAAAAAGAAGGAGAAGAAAGACCTTTACGTTTATGGGATTCAAAGCAACGGATTCGAAAATTTATACTCTTATGTTATTTCAAACGATGGTGTTATAAATTTGAACCATAAGGTTATACCTCAGGGAAACATGCCGTTGTGGCTGCCACGCATCGGATTGACAATGACACTTGGCAAGAATTTCGACCAGATTGAATGGTATGGACGTGGTCCACAGGAAAACTATCCCGACAGGAAGACCGGGTACAAAATCGGGATCTATAAAACTTCGGTAAAAGAGATGTACGAACCCTACCTTATTCCACAGGATTATGGCTTGCGTACCGACAACCGGTGGATGAAAATAACAGATACAGAGGGTCTTGGCCTGAATGTGAAGATGAACGAGCTGTTCAATTTCAATGCTTCAAATTATTCCACTGATAATCTGACCAAAGCCATGTACACTTATCAGCTCAAGGAACAGGACGGAACGACATTAAACCTTGATTATGCCACTTCAGGTGTTGGTTGTACCGCCCGTTCTGTGTTTGATGCATATCGGGCTATGCCACAACTGTATGAAAGAGAAATAACGATTGTACCGGAATTTGGAAAGTAAGAGATATTGGCTTTAACATTGGAACGTCAGAAAATAGTTTACTTTTATTCATTGAAAACTTATGTTGTTTTTCGATGGAAACGGGCAATCAGACTAAGGAGCTTTTTTTATATCAGGAGATGAAAAGGGGAAAGGAGTACGCGTTCGATTTCTTCTTTAATTACTATTATCCTGGTTTGTGTATCTATGCCCAAAAGACGATTTCTATTCCTGCACAGGAAGCGAAAGATCTGGTACAGAATGTTTTCGTTAAATTTTGGAACGATCGTGAAAAAACAGATATCCGGTTTTCGATCCGTTCCTATTTGTTTGTCTCTGTAAAAAACAAGTGTCTGGATTTATTGCGGAAGAAAACCAAAAATCTCAAAGTTCAGGAAATCACCAATGAACTTGATGCCACTGATGAGTCGTTTGATACCTATGTGTTATCTGAACTTGAAGCTTTGTTCAACAAAAGCCTTGAAAAACTGCCTGAACGTTGCCGTGAAGTTTTTGAACTGAGCCGCTTTCATGGCCTTAAAAACCGCGAGATTGCCGCGAAATTGAACCTATCGGAGAAAACAGTTGAGAATCAGGTCACAAAGGCACTCCATATATTAAAAGAAGAATTAAAGGATTACCTGCCATTGCTGGCCCTTTTTGAGGTTTTTAACTTTCTCAAATAGGCCAGGGTTTTACTTCAATTATTCTTTGAAAGTGCATGGGGGGTAATTCCAAAAATTACGTCATAACGAATGTAAATGCACAAGTAAAGTGGAAGACAAAAATCTCATATACAATTTAATTGCACTGGAGCTTACAAGTGGGTTGGATGAACAACAGAAAGAGGAATTGCAATCGTGGATTGTAATGTCTCCCAAAAACTTATCCGAATACAACGAAGTGGTCAAACTACTGACCTTTTCGGCCAGGCTCGCTGCAATGAAAAAAATTGATGCCGGTAAGGATTTGTTGCTGGTAAAGAAAAAACTAAACCCAATAGTTAAATTGAATAACTGGCTCCTGAATTTCCAAAGGGTTGCCGCCATCCTGATTCTGCCACTTCTTGTTTTTACGACCTGGACCATCTCAAACCGTTCCCAAAGTATTAAGGTCTGCACAGTGATGAAAAGTTCTGAGACGGCTTATGGTGTTCGATCTCAAATCATATTGAGTGATGGGACTAAGGTTTGGCTGAATTCAGGCACCAAATTATCTTATCCTGAAGAGTTCCATGGCGATTCCCGTGAGGTAAAGCTGACAGGCGAAGCCTATTTCCAGGTCGAATCAGACAAGGACCATCCATTTTTTGTCGATTTGAATGGGTACAAGGTAAAAGCGACCGGAACAAAATTCAATATATCCAATTATCTGAATGACAATATAATAACGGCTTACTTGGAGCATGGCAAAATCTCCTGGTTTGAGTATTTAAACGAAAAACAAAAAGAACCTGTCCTGCTTAAAGAAAACGACATCATCATCCTCAATAAGGGGGAAAAGAAATACAAAATCCAAAATACCGATGGCAGGAAATATCTGTCATGGATAGACGGCAAATTGGTGTTCAAGAATGACAATACCGAAGATGTGGCTGTACGGCTGGGCAGGTGGTTCAATGCAGATATCATTTTCGATAAAAAATTATCCCAAAGCGGATATGTTTTCACTGCCACTTTTAAACAAGAGTCGCTCGAAGAGGCACTTAAACTCCTGTCTTACAGTACTCCGATCAACTATAAAATCATCCAGGGATCTCAGCAGCCCGATTCTTCGTTCAGTCAACGCAAAGTAATCATCACTAAAAAATAAAACTATGGAATAAATCAACTACGAACTAACAGCCGCAAAAAAGGGAAGCTGGTAACTTCCCTTCCGAAAAGTCCTGTGCGGACAGGACATTATTAATTGTATAAACAAAATAATTACAAATTTATGAATAAAAATCATTCCCTTTACAGGGTAGGAGTGGATTCGTATATCCCATTTAAAGAAATTATCAGAAAGATGAAAATAACTTTATTTGTTGTTTTAATATCTGCTATTCAGATCTTTGCAAAAGATGCTTATTCCCAAAGTACACAGTTAAGCCTAAAGAAAGAGAATACAACGATTGAGGCGATCCTGGGAGTAATCGAAAGCCAGTCGGAGTTTTACTTTTTGTACAATGGAAAATTGGTCGATGTAACGCAGAAAGTAAGTATAAATATTGAAAACCAAGTTCTTGATAAAACCCTGAATGAGCTTTTCAAGGGTACGAATATCGCTTACAAGATTTATGACCGTCAGGTAGTTTTATCACCAAAAGATGGCACAGGAAACAACCAGCAGCAAAAATCCGTTTCGGGCAAAGTAACCGATATTTCAGGAGGTTCACTGCCGGGTGTTTCTGTGGTGGTGAAAGGGACTACGATCGGGGTTATTACAGATATGGATGGGAAATATACACTTTCAAAAATTCCTGAAAATGCCACTCTTCAATTTTCTTTTGTGGGGATGAAAACCCAGGAAGTGAAAGTTGTCAACCAATCAACAGTCAATGTTGCTCTGGCAGAAGAAACAGTAGGCATCGAAGAAGTTGTGGCCATTGGTTATGGTACGATGAAGAAAAGTGATTTGACAGGTAGTGTAACCCATGCCAACCTAAACGCCTTGAAGGAAATGCCCAATGTTAGTTTGGGTCAATCCCTGCAAGGAGTAGTCCCCGGTTTGAACGTTGGACAAGTTACTACTGCCGGCGAGGATCCCAGTATAACTGTACGTGGAAGGAACACCATTTCGGGTACCACTTCACCCCTTATCGTACTCGATGGGATCATTTACCGTGGGAACATTGTGGATATCAACCCGAGTGACATCGAATCTGTCGATGTCTTGAAGGATGCCTCATCGACAGCCATTTACGGTTCACAGGCAAGCAACGGGGTCATGATCATTACCAGTAAAAAGGGGAAAGACATGGGCAAACCTATTGTTTCATACAGTGGTTCCTATGCATATCAGACTCCATCAAATAGTATTGGATTGCAAAATACTGCTGGCTTTATTGATAAGATAAAATCGGTATATCTGAATCAGGCCTATCTGGCACCTGATTTTGTGACTCCGAATCCTGCTTTCAATGTATCAACCTACCTTGCAGACAAGAACGCTGTGGATGGATATACAAATGGTGTGGACACGAACTGGTGGGATTTGTTGACCAATAAAAAGGGGTCCATTCAGGATCATACCGTGAGTATCAGGGGTAAATCCAACTTGTCCAGCTATTTTGTTTCTGTCGGATATCTTGATCAGTCCAATATCATGATCAATGATACCTATAGCCGCTACAATGTCAGGGTAAATATTGAGAACGAGGTGACCAAATGGATGAAAATCGGTGTTCAGACCTTCCTGACCAACAGTGATTATTCAGGGTCAACTGCGAGTATGAGTGATGTACAAACACTGGTTCCGGTCACCACCCCTTTTGATGCAAATGGCCAGTTACTCCAATATCCTTATAAAACCACGGTCAACCCGCTGCTCAGGATCCAACAGGACAATCTTGACAAAAGGATGAACCTTTTTGGTACATTTTATGCGGATGTAAATGTACCTTTTATTAAAGGATTGAACTACAGGGCGAATTTCTCCCAAAATGTCAGAACGACACAACTCTACAATTTTGATAAAACTGCTTCGAATTTTCAGGGAACAGGAAGTAAAAGCAACAACAGGGAATACAACTGGACTTTCGATAACATCCTGACCTACAAACGCGATTATAAACAGCATGGGTTCACTACAACAGTTGTTTACGGATTGGAGAACAGGGAAAGTGAAGGCACCAATGCCACAGGCAACATTTTCATGAATGATGCACTTGGTTATAACAACCTGGCAGCCGGTCAAGCCGACCAGCGATCCATCTCATCTTCAGCATGGAAGGAGGCAAGTACTTATTTCATGGGCAGGCTTCATTATGCTTACGCCAACAAGTACCTTTTCACAACCACAATCCGGCGCGACGCTTTCTCAGGTTTTGGTGCCAATAACAAAGCGGGGTACTTCCCATCCATGGCCCTGGGTTGGGTTGCCACTGAAGAATCATTCCTGAAAGGGAAAATTGACTGGCTGAACCAATTGAAGTTCAGATATTCATATGGTATAAACGGAAACCGGACAGTAGGGCGATATGCAACACTGGCTAAAGTTTCGTCTGCTTCCAGATACCTCTATGGGGATGGCGCTACTGCTGAAATGGCCCAATGGATTACATCACTGGCAAACTCAGATCTGAAATGGGAGAAGACCACCACATCGAATCTTGGCCTTGACTTTTCCGTTCTGGACAATCGCATTTCAGGAACCCTTGATGCCTATGTTGGCAATACAGCCGATCTGCTTTACAATATCGATATTCCTGTTGTCAATGGTTTTGGAAGCGTACCGGTCAATATTGGTAAAATGCAAAACAGGGGATTGGAAATTGCCCTAAACGGAACGCCTGTGAAAACAAAAGATTTCAGATGGGACGTCACGTTCAACTATTCCATCAACCGGAATAAAGTCGTCTCGATCAATGGGACGGATGCGAACAAAGACGGCAAAGAAGACGATATCATCTCTGGTCAGGGTAACTCTATTTTCATTGGAAAGCCTTATGGTGCCTGGTATGATTATAACATCAATGGAATGTGGCAGATTGCCGATGGAGCCAATATCCCTACAGGATTTGTCTTCGGAACTTACAAAATCCAGGATATCAGTGGTCCCAATGGGACACCTGATGGTGCCTGGACTGCCGCCTATGACCGAAAGATCGTGGGTTACAAAGACCCTTCCTACCGGTTCAGTGTTCAGAACAATTTTACCTATAAGCATTTCGAATTAAAGGTGTTTTTGAACTCAATCCAGGGTGGCAGCGATTATTACAGGGCTGTTGCTGCCGGAAACTGGGCTAACATTGACAACCTTAGGCAAAATAATTCTCCTGCCTGGGATTGGTGGACCCCTGAGAATCCGAATGCCAAATATCGTAGAATAGGTGATTACCCAAAACCCGTTGGTGAATCGGTCCATCCTTATTCGTCACGTAGTTTCGTTAGGTTGCAGGATCTGTCGCTTTCTTATTCATTTGCTCCTGAGCTTATTAAGAAAATAGGTTTCAGAAGTTGCAGGGTTTACGTTTCAGGCAAAAACTTGGCAACCTGGACAAACTGGGAAGGTTGGGACCCGGAAACTGGTGCCGACCTGATGCCCGGTGGAATACCGGTGATGAAAAGTTACAACATCGGGTTGAATGTCGAATTTTAACAGGGTCAAAAAGGTTTAATCTTAAATTGAAAAGACATGAAAAAGATAAATATATTGTTGATTGCTTTTGCCTTTTTGGTGAACGTCATAAGTTTCAGCTCCTGCAACGAAGATAAACTGTTGACGGAGGTGCCGTTAGACTTTTATTCTCCCGAGAACTCCTATATCACAAACAACCAGCTCCAGATGGCGGTCAACAACCTCTATTTCGACATGCGGAATTTGTATTGGGGTATTAGTGACGAAACAAAATACGCATTCTATTATGCCACAGATTTTGCATACAATGCCACCAATTACCTTCCCGGTCAGCTTGGTAAACTGAACGATTATGCCAACGTAATGATCCCGAGTGACCCAGGTGGGGTCATAATGCCCGCGTGGACATGGCTCTATTCGATGGTCAAAGATGCCAATGTTGTCATCGATCGTTTGGATAATCCTGCCTGCCAGGTAACGGATGCAAACAAGAAAATTTTCAGGGCCGAAGCAATGTTTTTCAGGGCATTCGCCTACCGTACGCTGGCCCATTTGTGGGGAGGTGTTCCATTGGTATTGCATGAAATCACAACACCGAACAGGGAACTGGTAAGGGCAACACGCGATGATGTTTACAAACAATGCGCAACCGATCTGGAATACGGTGTGGCCAATCTTCCGGCCATCGATAAAGTGAAAGACGGGAAAGTCAGTTCACAGGTCTGCAACCACCTCCTTTCAGAAATATACATTTCGCTGAAAGATTACGACAAGGCAATTGCGGCAGCTTCAGCGGTGATCAATTACTCCGCTGTTGGACTGATGACAGCACGCTTTGGTTCCAAAAAAACTTTGCCTGGTGATGTCTATACAGATCTTTTCCGTTACAACAACCAAAACAGGGCATCCGGCAACAAGGAAGGACTTTTTGTGATCCAATACGACTACCTCAATGCCGGATCAGCACTTTCTGCCAATCTGAACCGATTCTTTGTTCCTTTCTATTCCAGCCTTTCACTCGGTGGACAAACGCTCTTTGCCGGGGTGACTGATGGGAAATGCGGACGTGGCATTGGTTGGGCAAGACCTTCCAATTTCTTCTTTTATGAAAATTGGGGGGGGGATTTCAACAATGACATAAGGAATTCACAGTACAACATCATCAGGGACTGCCAGATCGACAATCCGAAATCGGCCTATTTTGGAAAATGGATGGTCAAAGATGGTATCAATAAATTGGCAGGTGTCGATACTGTCAGGAACTGGTACCCAATTATTACAAAGGTTGCACGCATAAGTGATTCTCCATCAGATATCTATCAGAAGGCCGCCGATGGATCTCCACTGAAAACCGTTTATGGAGATATCCTTTTGACCAACCTTGCCGCCAATACCTTCAAGGATGAGTATGTTTTCAGGTTATCCGAAACCTATCTTCTCAGGGCGGAAGCGTATATTGGGAAAAGCAATGTTGCAGCTGCAGCAGCAGATATCAATACTGTCAGGAACAGGGCCGGGGCAACCCCC
>CAIYPA010000166.1 GCA_903927965.1 uncultured Bacteroidia bacterium
AGTTCCCAATCGCCCTAAGACTATTGGTTTTCCTTGATGAAATTAAGGCACGACCCAGCTTTAAACCAGTCTATCTGAGCTTCATTGTAAGTATGCTTTGTGAAAATCACATCTGTCGATCCATCCACATGGTGCAAATTCAGTTGCAAAAGCTGGCCAGGAGCAAAAGTTTCTAGACCGATTACATCAATCGAATCATCTTCAAGAATTGATTGGTAATCTTCAGGATTTGCAAAAGTAAGTGCAAGCATCCCCTGCTTCTTAAGGTTTGTCTCATGGATACGTGCAAAAGATCTGGTCAATACCACCCTTGCCCCTAAATGGCGCGGTTCCATTGCAGCGTGTTCACGGGAAGAGCCTTCGCCATAGTTTTCGTCTCCAATGATCACTGATCCTAGTCCCTCTTTTTTATATGCCCTTGCTGTATTGGGAACCGAATCGTATTCACCGGATAACTGATTTTTTACCGAATTGGTTTTACCATTAAAATCATTGATGGCTCCAATCAGCAGGTTGTTTGAGATATTGTCAAGATGACCACGGTAAGTGAGCCATGGTCCTGCCATCGAAATATGGTCAGTGGTGCACTTCCCACGTGCTTTGATCAAAAGCTTCAGGTTGAGCAGATCTTTTCCGTCCCAGGGTGTGAAAGGTTCGAGCAACTGCAACCGGTCTGATTTTGGATCGACAACCACTTCAATATCCTGAAAATCTGTCGATGGAGGGATTAACCCCTGATCTTCGCAGGCGAATCCTTTTACCGGGAGGTTATCTCCTGTTGGTGGATCCAGTTTCACCAATTCACCGTTTTCATTGGTCAGGAAATCGGTTTCGGGATCGAAATCTAAAGTTCCTGCAATTGCGAAAGCCGTAACAATTTCTGGTGATGCCACGAAACCGTGCGTTTTTGGGTTACCATCGGTCCTTTTGGCAAAATTCCGGTTAAAAGAGGTCATGATCGAATTCTCGGGAAGGTTGGCTGCGTTGTGACGTGCCCATTGTCCGATACATGGACCGCAGGCATTTGCCAATACAACGCCCCCCATTTCTTCAAAAGCTTCGAGGAAACCATCACGGGCAACCGTATAACGGACCAATTCTGAGCCAGGAGTTACGGTATATTCTGCTTTTACCTTGAGGTTTTTTTGTTTGGCCTGGCGTGCAACGGAGGCTGCCCTGCCAATATCTTCATAAGACGAATTCGTACACGATCCGATCAAACCTACCTTCATCTCCATTGGCCACCCTTTCTCTTTGGCAACAGTCTTGAATTTTGAAAGTGGTGTTGCCAGATCAGGAGTAAATGGCCCGTTGATCTGAGGCTCCAATTCCGAAAGGTTGATTTCGATAACCTGGTCGAAATAGTTTTCAGGGTGAAGGTAAACATCTTCATCCGCCTGAAGACAAGTGGCAACCGCTTGTGCCATTTCGGCTACATCGGTCCGACCTGTTGCTTTGAGATAGTCGCTCATACTTTCATCGAATGCAAAAGTGGAAGTCGTAGCGCCAACCTCAGCCCCCATGTTGCAAATGGTGCCTTTCCCGGTGCAAGAAATGGAAGAAGCCCCCTCTCCGAAATATTCAATAATGCAACCTGTTCCCCCTTTTACGGTAAGGATACCGGCAACTTTTAGGATGACATCCTTCGGTGAGGCCCATCCACTCAATTTACCGGTCAGGTTAATTCCAATCAGTTTTGGGAATTTCAATTCCCATGGAATGCCGGTCATGACATCAACGGCATCGGCACCGCCAACCCCAATTGCGACCATTCCTAAGCCACCTGCATTTACAGTGTGGGAATCGGTCCCGATCATCATACCTCCAGGAAATGCATAGTTTTCGAGGACGACCTGATGGATAATCCCTGCACCCGGTTTCCAGAAACCAATGCCATATTTTTTTGAAACAGAAGCCAGGAAATTATAAACCTCTTTGTTGACCTCCTCAGCTTCTTTAAGGTCTTCCGTTGCACCGGTACGTGCTAAGATAAGATGGTCGCAGTGGACGGTAGAGGGGACTGATACTACATTTTTCCCGGCCTGCATAAATTGAAGCAATGCCATCTGTGCAGTGGCATCCTGCATGGCAA
Source organism: uncultured Bacteroidia bacterium (assembly GCA_903927965.1). Taxonomy (GTDB): domain Bacteria; phylum Bacteroidota; class Bacteroidia; order Bacteroidales; family Prolixibacteraceae; genus JAAFHB01. The sequence goes on from CAIYPA010000166.1 coordinate 2,093, forward strand.
CACGATCAGGATCAAAATTTACATAAGATACCCCTTTTTCAAAAGGTAAGTTTGGGAAATCTCCCGAAAGGTGGGAATATAGAATTTTTTCGGTTAAGGTAACCGGCCTGCCTACAAGTTTGCGCAATTTATTAACTCGCTCAGGCATTTGTGAATACACCTTACGAATCATCTCAATGTCGTATGCCATATGGATTTATTTTTTATTTTTAATTTGATTGCAATGTTAACGAATTAAGCTGAGAATTTGAATTCAAAAATTCTTGATTTTATTAACACATTAATTGAAAGTTAGTTTTAAATTAGCAAAATTATTGTTGAACATTCAGACCTAAAATATCATGATGTGGATTAAACCGTTGGTTTTGGAAAATTTAAAGATCGCATTCCAGTCGATCCGTGGAAATCTTGTGCGGTCAGTCCTTACCATTCTGATCATTGCGGTTGGGATTTCGGCATTGGTCGGAATTTTAACAGCCATCGATTCCATTAAAAATTCGATCACGACCGAATTTACCCGGTTAGGTGCCAATACCTTCAGCATTCAAAGCCGTAGTATGAGGATACAGATCGGTAACCAAAGGAACAGGACGCGCAACTACAGTTATATCAGCTATTTTCAAGCCCGCGATTTTCGCGAAAGGTTCATTTTCCCGGCATCGGTCTCTATATCAGTGTCCGCTACCCAAATCGGGACCATAAAATTTGAATCTAAAAAAACCAACCCAAACATTACAGTCAGGGGAATTGATGAGAATTTTCTTCAGACTGCGGGTTATGAAATAGAATCTGGCCGTAACCTCACTTTTCAGGAGTCGTTCGACGGAAATAACGTGGCCCTTGTTGGTGCCGCCCTGGTCAAGAAGCTTTTCGCGAATGATGTTGATCCGGTAGGAAAATCCATTTCTGTTGGAAGTGGCAAGTATCAGGTGGTGGGTGTATTAAAAGACAAAGGGAGTGGTTTCGGGTCATCAAGCGATCAGATTGTGTTGATACCCTTCACAAATGTCAGGCAATACTTCCCACGCCCCAATATGAACTTCAGGATCAGTGTGATGCCCGAAAGCCCTCAATTGCTTGATGCTGCAATAGGCCAGGCTGAAGCTGTTTTCCGGAATATCAGGGGATTGAACATTATTGACGACTCCGATTTTGTGGTCGAAAAGAGCGACAACCTTGTGAAAGTACTGCTCGACAACATCAAATATGTGACACTTGCGGCTACGATCATTGGATTTATTACCCTGATGGGCGCTGCCATCGGTTTGATGAATATCTTGTTGGTGACCGTTGTGGAGCGTACACGCGAAATAGGGATCCACAAGGCGTTGGGTGCCAACTCACGTTCGATCAAACAACAGTTTTTGATCGAGTCGATCATTATTGGTCAGTTGGGGGGTGTTCTTGGGATCATTTTGGGGATTTTGGCGGGAAACGGGGTGTCCGCTTTGATTGGCAGTTCGTTTATTGTTCCGTGGCAATGGATGTTTGGCGGTGTTGTTTTGTGTCTGATCGTGAGTTTAGCTTCGGGTGTACTTCCTGCTGTTAAAGCCTCGAAGTTGGATCCAATAGAGGCATTAAGATACGAATGATTATTCTGAATGAAGAGCAGAATAATTAGAAGGATGCCTAATGTTTTTAAGGTTCACAATGAAAAATAAAGTTTAAATTTGTGGTAGAATATTTAAATGTGAATTATGAATGTTGTTGAAAAACGTGAATTTATCAATAGACACTTAAATCAAATTGATGAGAATTTGATCAATCAGTTTTATGACGCACTTTGTAAAGAAGAAATTTTAAAACCAAAGTTAATAAGTCGTGCTGAAAAAGCCGAAGGCGATATTCAAGCTGGAAGGTTATACTCAAGAGCAGAATTGGAACTTAAATTGAATTCTTGATAAAACAGAAACTTTGTCACTTCACCGCTTTCAAGGTCAAAAAGAACCTTTTTTAGAATACTTAGGTCTGGGTCCTTGTCGTTTAGTTGAAGGACATTACAAAATAATTTATAGAATTATTGGGGATTTTATTTATGAGACCGATATTTTTGATTCACGACAGGATCCCTACAAAATGCAAGGTTGATCAACTTTGTTTATTCATCGGTGTCGTTCATTTTTTTTACAAAAAAAATCAAATTCAAATGAAATTTATATTAATCAGTCTTTTTAGCCTTCTTTTAATATTGAATGAACAAACCAAAGCCTGTACCACTTTTCTGATTTCCGGGAAATACACAGTCGATGGTAAACCAATTCTCTACAAAAACAGGGATACCGACGAAATGCAAAACTCGCTGGCATTTTTCAATGATGGCAAATACAAATACATCGGATTGGTGGACGGAAAAGCTACCTGGAACAAGGAAGTTTGGGGAGGCTACAATGAAGCCGGTTTTGCAATTATCAATACCGCAGCCTATAACAACAACATTGGTGACACGACGAAGCTCAAGGATCAGGAAGGGGTTGTTATGAAACTTGCCCTGCAAACTTGTGCCACTGTTCAGGATTTTGAAAACCTGCTCAAATCCATGCATAAACCACTGGGAGTCGATGCCAATTATGGGGTTATCGATGCTTTTGGTGGAGCAGCTTATTACGAAACAGGAAATTTCCGTTTCACGAAATTTGATGCCAACGATACGACACTCACAAAAAATGGGATCCTGGTACGGACCAACCATTCCATGAGCATGGATCTTAAAAAGGGTTTCGGCTTTAACAGGTACAATACCGCTTTCAATACCCTTAATAAGGCCTATACGGATAAAAAAATTGTTCCGCAGAATCTGTTTAATCTGTTGTCCCGTAATCTGTACCACACGTTGACAAAAACTGATTTGTCGGCAGATTTGCCAAAACTGAGGGATGTGCCTGAATTTAAGTTTTTTATCGACTACATACCCAGGGAATTGACAGCTTCGGCAATTATGATCGTGGGTGCAAAGGATCAACGGCACGTCAAAGAGGCTATGATGTGGACCGTCCTGGGATTTCCGCTCACTTCAGTAGCAATACCCACATGGATATCGGCAGGAGAGAAGTTGCCGAAAGCAGTAACCATGGATAAGAACCTAAAATCGCCTATCTGCCTGGCTGCGTTAAAGTTTAAAGCAGAGTGCTTCCCGATTACTTACGACAGGGGTACAAACTATATCAATTTTTCGGTAGTCGCCAATATGCAAAAAAATGGTTATCTGCAATTGCTTCAACCCATTGAAAAAGAGATCTTCGAAAAGGCCAATGGATTGATATCTGAAATTGGAAAAGGAAAAAAAACTGAAGCTGACATACAATCTTTTTATAGCTGGATCGATCAGTTCCTGGCAAAAACATATAAGGAGCAGTTTAAAATAGATCTTTTCGAAAATTAGGATTTTAACCAATCCTTGAAATATGGTTGAAATACATTGAAATATTTCTAGTGTAAATCAACTCTTTAAAGGTTTCACTCTTAGGAAAAGTGATTTTAATACTCTTCAACTTATATTGTTATCAAAAACCCAAACTTATAGGCAAAGTTGTCATGGATCGAATTGAAGCGGTACGGTCCATAACGGTAATAAATTCCGGCACCCCATGAAATGTATCCAACCCTTAATAGATTGTTTATTTCAATACCAGATTCGTAGAAGCCTTTTCTGTAATCCTTGAAGTTAAATAGGTCTTTGTATTTTTCATCAAGTACTCCAACCCCAATATTCTGGGCAAAAATTACCGATGGTCTTGTTTTGAAGTTTTCAGGAAACATCCATTTGCTGAAATTATGACGCAGATGAACCGCCGCGAAACGCGTACTAGCATATTCGTTGAGTTGCATGGTCGCAAACGAATAGGGTGCCGACAATGAAAAATTGCCTGCAAAACTTCCGTAACCGTTAAAATATTCGATTAATGGCGCATCGTTTGTCATCAGGCCACCACGGAGGAGAATTGTGGTAGTTCCAATTTTTGAAAATGGAAGATCGAACTTACCTTTGAACTCGATCTTTGAATATTGATACTGATTGTCGAAAGCCGCAAGTCCTTGAATCATTGTCAGATAAAATTCAGGGGATGGTTTGGTCGGCTCCTGAGGCTGACCATCCTCTGGATGAATTTTTCTGACTGGCGAGTAGCTGATCTGCAACCCTGTTCGGGCAAGAGTGATTGGGCTGAAAGGATGTGCCAGAAGAAAAGGGGAATTGTTGCGCGCACCGTTTTCGGACTGGTCGGTGAAAAGAAAGAAATTCAGTTCATCGGAAGAGCTATATTCGATCCCGGTCGTGAACCGTTTTGTCGAATACATATTTTTAATAAGTAGGGTCCTATAACTCTCCGGGTTGAGCAACGATTGGTTTTCAAGGAACTCAGGTTCTCCATATTCAACATTCCTGTCTTTATACCCCAGATGGATCCTGAATTTCAAACTTCCTGATGGATAGATATTTACCCATTCACCATGTCTTATCGACTGATCTTTAAATCCATAACTGAAATATCCACCAATAGAGAAATAGTTGGATAATTCGAGGTTTGATTCAGCTTCCAATCCAAGTTTAACCCCCTCATAAAGGTTGTATCCAAATAAACGACTGTAGTTTAAGTCAACACTGCCCAACGAAACCTTACCTTCAGCAAACATCCTGATCATTTTGAGTTGCCTTTTCTTTAGATAATCCAAAACTGCACTGTCATTGGGTTGTACCGAAGTAGTAAAATCCGCTGGCTTCAAAATTGGGTCAATTTGCTGCTGATAAATATTGGAAACGGTCTCAACACAAATGTAATCCGGAATATCTTTATTTTTAATATTTTGATCTTCAATGTATTCTTTGTTGAGAAATGCGCTTATTTTGATTTCAGCAGGCAATACTTTGCCTTGGATCTGTTCGAAATTCTGTGTGATCAAAAGGTTGGGTTCGTGTTCCTTTTTTTGTGTTGATAAGGCAACTATTTTCCTGAAAGTGAAATTCTTGGGATCTGCCAATGCTTTGCCTCTGAATCCGTCAAATTCTTTTTCTGGTTTTGGATCAAAACCCAACCAATAAAGCGTATCGCCAGATTGCGTTATGGAATCTGACAAATTAAAGTTGTATCTAACAGACCCTGTTTTTGAAAAGGGTGTCAAATATCTCTTGTTGAATACGTTGATGACTGTATCTGTTATTGAAACAGTATTTAACTGATTACAAATATTCTTAAAAAGGTCATTTTCTGTTCCTTCGGTTTTGATAGATAGGTTTTCAATATGATAGTAGGCTGGTTTGAGCATTTTTACCTGTACCAGAGACTCAATCGAATACAATAAGTTATTTGTATTTTCGGTTGGTTTGGTTGGCCAGGATTCTGGCTTGGCACTTGAAAAGATCCTGATTTTCTGATAGGTGATGCCACTGTAACTGTGATAAAAATTGGGGGATTGTTCAGGAAGATGCTTGATTAACCTGACTAATAACGAATCTGCAGCTCTCTTTTGACTGGCAGAGGTGAACACTGTACAGCCAAGTAACCAAAAGAGTACAATAAGGCGACTACTCGGAAGTCTCCTCCAGTTCATTGAGCGTGGCGATAAGTTGTTGACGGTACTTCCCATATAAGGAATTGAAACCTTTATGAAACAAATAAAAAATAAAGGCAAAAAGGGTAGGCATGACGATGAGAATGATCAATCCGGCAAGAAGAATCGCATTTAAATTCATTGTTCCAGCTTCCTGATTTAAATTGTTCACCTCCCACAGCCCCAAAATAAAACTTGCCTCCATGGCACATAACAATATAATTAAGGCAAGGTAAAACTCTTTTTTGAAAGTGTCAAGAAGTTGGACCACCTTTCGCAATGCAATTTTGATATTGTTGGATGCGAGGCTTTTAATGTTCAATTTGTGAAACCTGTAAACGAAAAGGATAAAGGTGCCCATTACAAGGCAATTTACAATGATCCCAATGATGCTGATGGCCAAAGGTGTTTTCATTTGTTCGTCGATGTACGACGGGAAATATTGGTCGGCAATGGTCAACAGCATAAAAATGCCAAGAAACCAAAACCCGATCTTCACATTGCGCTCCAATTTCGCTAAAATACCAGTGCTTTTTCGCCGGAGCATTAGTACGATTTCTTCACGGTTTACCAAATGGGACTGGTCTTTCGCCTCAGAAACTTTTCCCCATGCTTTCTTTAGTTCATTCAGTTCCATTTATGTTATTCCTTTCATTAAGGATTCCAATTTTTTCTTGATCCTGTTCATCTTGACCCTTACATAATTTTGCGTGATCCCTGTAATCTCGGCTATTTCCTCGTACGATTTATCTTCAAGATAGAGCAGGATAATCGATTTTTCGATACCGGTAAGCTGACCAATTGCAGTGTGCAACATGTTGAGGTTTTCTTCCAGATCTGTATCATATTCATCATCGGCAACCGGGGGCAAATCCTTGACATATTGTGCCTTAAGGTTCTTCTTCGCCCCACGTTTAAAGGCAGTGATTGCCGTATTTATTGCAACACGGTACATCCATGTCGAGAATTTCGATTGCTCCTTGAACGAACCATACGATTTCCAAAGTTGAATTAAAATCTCCTGAAAAAGATCCTTCCTGTTATCCACATTGTCGCAATAGATCCTTGTGACTTTGTGGATAATAGCCTGATTGGAAGTGATATTTTGAAGAAATTCCTCTTTCACGCTTCTATCTTAGTAAGGGTTATTCTGGAATAATTACAGCACCCGGTTAAATTTCTGGTCGAGATTTAACCAGGGTGCACTTTAATAATTTAATTTGAACTCATTTTTAATAAGTTCACTTCGTCGGGTGTGAGCATACGCCACCTTCCGCGTGGCAGGTCTTTTTTTGTCAGGCCGCAGAAATAAACCCTGTCAAGTTTAACTACCTTATATCCAAGGTGTTCAAAAATCCTGCGCACGATTTTGTTTTTCCCGGAGTGGATCTCTATCCCGACTTGCTTTTTGTCGTCGTCGGTTACATAACTTACCGAGTCGGCAGCCACAAACCCATCTTCGAGTGTGATCCCATCAACGATCTCCTGAAGGTGGTTTTTTGTAACATTCTGATCGGTAAATACATGGTAGATTTTTTTGCGGTTGTACTTTGGGTGCGTCAACCGTTTAGTAAGGTCGCCATCATTTGTAAAGAGCAACAATCCAGTTGTGTTCTTGTCGAGACGTCCAACCGGATAAATTCTTTCAGGACAAGCATTTGCAATAAGTTCCATAACAGTTTTGTCTGCATGTGGATCCTCAAGCGTTGTAACATATCCTTTTGGCTTGTTTAACAAGACATAGACTTTCTTCTCGGATGAGATGACCCGTCCGTTAAAACTGACTGAATCGCCCTGCAGGACCTGATGGCCCATTTCGGAAACAATTTTCCCATTTACTGTTACACATCCTGTAGCAATAAAGGTATCGGCCTCGCGGCGTGAACATAAACCCGCGTTGGCAATGTAGCGGTTAAGCCGCATTGAACCCGGTTCTTTCGTTGTCTTTGATTTTGGTGCACGAGGTGATGAAGTTACTTCGTTGTGAAGGTTCTGCTTGCCAAATTTCCCGCGCAGGACTTTACCTTCTTTGTTAAGGAACTGATCCGACTCAGCACGTTCGATTACTTTGGGTGCCCGTTTTTGAATGACATCCCTTCTGAATACATCGGAGGTACGCTCTTTAAATCCGCTCCTTCCAACAGTTGAGGCTGATGAAGGCCTTGATCCTGAAGTGGTCTTGATCACTTTTGTTTTACCGATCCTTTTTCCTGATACCGGTTCTCCTCTTTCAGGCCTTGGCGAATAGGGCCGCCTTCCCTGATCTGTTGGGGTCGATTCCCCTTTTCTTACCCTTGGCCTTGTTCCAGGCTCACGGTTCCCGACGGTACGCGTTGAAGTGCGTTCCTGTCCTCTTTCTCTCTTGATGATCATTGCTCTGTTTACTACTTATTTGAAATTTCGGGTGCAAATGTCGGAAAAATTTATGGAAAATAGATCAATGACATGTTTTCATCTTCGATCACAATAGCCTTTTACTGGTTTTTATAGTGCTTTATCCGATCGTTTTTTCTACTTTTATCGCAAACTTCAAAATTTTGGTAAATTAGCAACCAGACTTGATGATTCTTTTACGACCGGATGATAATATTTTATGGGCGATGTTCAGGCAAGGAAACAATGATGCGCTTGCTTTGATCTATTCCGATCATTCGAAAAAGCTCTATCTATACGGTCTGAAACTTACATCCAATCGTACGGTCATCGAGGACTCCATACAAGACCTTTTTTCCGATCTGGTTAAAAACCGAAAGAATCTTGGCGATACCGACAATATCCATTTTTACCTGATCAAATCGTTTAAGCGAAAGCTTCAACGGCAGCTTCAGAAAGAGAGCCGGTATGACCTTAACAGCAAAGTTGAAGATTTCATTTTCGACATTACTTATTCAATTGATCATGAGCTAATTAATAAGGAATCAGCTGATCAGAGAATGAGTTTGTTAAGCAAAGCATTGAACGGATTATCGCCCCGCCAAAAAGAAGCAGTCTATTTAAAGATTTCAGAAGAGCTTGAATATGAGCAAGTAGCCGAAATTATGGAAATAAGTATCGAAAGTTGCCGGAACCTGATTTCTAAGGCAATAAAATCGATGAAGGACACCTTGCATCCTAAGGCTTTTGGATTTGCAGTGATTTTACGAAAGCTTTTTACTTCAGGCCAATAACAACTGGCTTCTGGCAACTAGCTTCTTGCGACTGGCTTTCTTTCAAAGTTTGACAGAATTTCTTATTTCATTTTGTGGAATCCAGGTAAAATTGAGATCCATGCCAACTGCCAGCTGCAAGCAGATAGCCGCCTAATGATCCTAGCCAGCCGCCAGTTGAAAAAAAATGAAAAAAGTGATGATGTTTTGAATCATGTTGCCTTTATTAATTGTAAACAATCAAAGCCAAGGGCATCATGGACGCTGAAAAGTACATCGATTTCAATGTAACGGAAGACTTTATCCTGGACGAAGCATTCGTTTCGTGGGTTCTGCATCCTGGTAATGAACATGATCAGTTTTGGGTCTCATTTGTACATGATCAACCTGAAAAGGAAACCTTAATCAGGGATGCAGCACTAATTATCAGGTCATTACAACCTATAGAGCCGGAAGTTTCACAGGAACAACTGGACAAAATCATGATTCGCATCAAAAATCGCGATCTCCCCAAATTTAGGGCCGTACACCTGTTAATGAAATATGCTGCTGGGATTGCCCTACTGATCGCCGTTGGAGGTCTGATCTGGTTGACCATCAATACAAAAAGTAAGTTTCCACTTGAAGTTGTCAATACTCCTGTACAGAAAGGAAAAATTATTCTTGCCAATGGATTGGTTCATGAATTCGACACTGAGCAAACTACGATAAAGCAATCTGCAACAGGAAATCTTACCATTAACAACGATACCATAAAAAATCTGGCTTCCGAAAAAAAAATGGAAATGAACCAGATAATTATACCCTATGGCCAGCGTTCGGATATTACTTTGTCTGATGGGACACACATCTGGTTGAATTCTGGCAGTCAATTATCCTATCCAACTGAATTTTTGGGAAAAACACGGGAAGTACTGCTTTCGGGTGAAGCATTTTTTGATGTGAAACACAATCCGGAAAAACCATTTTATGTAATTACCCGCGAACTAAAAATCAGGGTATTGGGCACAAGCTTTAACGTTTCGGCTTATGACGAGGATGTGACAGCACAAGCCATTTTGATAACTGGCAAGGTTACGGCTTGTAAAAACAAACTTTTTGCCCAAACAGTTGACATGGTTCCAGGAGAACGTTTGACCTATGAAAAAAGCAGTGAAAATATTTTGAAAGACAAGGTCGATGTGAAGTTATATGCCTCATGGGTAAATGGTTATCTGATTATTGAGAATATGCCGATCACTGAAGTCTTGAGGAAGGTCCAGCGATACTATAATCAGGACATTTCGACGGGGGAAGGTCTTGAGAAAATAACTTTTTCCGGTAAACTTGATTTAAAGGACGATATATCGGAAGTACTTGCAAATATCTCTTTTGCTTCATCAGTATCAGTATCAGAAAATAACGGAACATTTAATGTAATAAAATAGCCTATGGTGAGATAAAAGCAGAGGAGAATTATTATTCGAAAACAGGTGTGTGACCAAATTAACGCCAGTTTACATTCAATGACCAAATGGTCAATTAAAAACAAAACTTACATATTTTTATGAAATTAAAATCAAACGTGAGGGGCATTTATCAATGCCTTTGGAGAAGTTTTTTAGTTATGCGGATCGCCTTGCTACTGATCCTCATGAATTCGGCCTTCGCATTCAGTTCTGAAACTTATGCACAAGCAACAAAAATATCGTTGCGCATGAATGATGCATTGGTCGTTGATGTGTTTAAAGCGATTGAAGGGCAAAGCGAATTTATCTTTTTTTATCAGGACCAGCAAGTTGATTTGAACCGCAAAGTGAACATTTCGGCTGAAGAAAAAAGTGTAAATGAGATATTGGACCAGCTATTTAAAGGGACTGATAACGTTTATGCCATCAGGGACAGGCAGATTGTTATCGGCAAATCGCAACTGCAATTGAACAGCAGCTTGTCGCCGGCAGAACGTTTTCTGGCCGAAACACAGCAGGCAAAAAAGAAAGAAATCTCCGGTTCCGTAAGGGATGCCAAAGGGCTTTCGTTGCCAGGCGCGACTGTTTTTGTAAAAGGGACTACTGTCGGGATGCCCACCGATAAAGATGGAAAATTCAAATTTTCTATCTCTTCCGATGCCAAGATCCTTGTTTTCTCCTTTGTTGGTATGAAATCTCAGGAAGTTGCGATTGGTGGAAAAACCGTTTTTAACATTGTTTTGGAAGATGAGTCGATCGGTTTGGAAGAATTGGTCGTTGTTGGATATGGTGTCCAGAAAAAAGGTAGCGTCGTGGGTGCAGTGGATAAGATCAAACCTGCTGAACTGAAACTTCCTACAAGGACAGTAAGTACATCATTGGCCGGAAGGTTGGCAGGGATTATCGCCGTACAGTCATCGGGCGAACCTGGTTACGATGGTGCAACCTTCTGGATCCGTGGTATCAATACCTTTACAGGAACCACTACGCCACTCGTTTTGGTCGATGGAGTTGAGAGAAGCATTGATGGGATCGATCCCGACGAAATTGCCGACTTCACGATTTTGAAAGATGCGACTGCAACCGCCATTTATGGTGTCCGTGGTGCAAACGGTGTGGTGCTTGTAACTTCTAAAAGAGGGGTTATAGGAAAGCCGACCGTCAGTTTCAGGCTCGAAAATGGTTTTACTTCACCTTTGCAATTGTCTAAGTTTGTCGATGGCCCAACCTATATGAACGTGCAGAACGAAGCTTTGTCAAATATGGGAAGCCTTCCAATTTTTACACAGCAGTAAATCGACAGGACAGCCTCAGGATATGACCCTTATTACTATCCAAATGTGAACTGGATGGACGAACTGATCAAACCAGTTTCAAGCTCACAACATGCAACATTAAGTATATCAGGTGGTAGTGATAAAGTTCGTTATTTTGTTTCGGGTGCTTACATCAATCAGGACGGGATGTACAAAGCGTCCCATGAAAACAGCTTCAACAGCAATGTCAACCTGAAAAGGTATAACTTCCGTACAAACGTTGACATGAATTTAACCAATTCAACGACATTAAGTTTAAGTCTTGCGGGTTCGCTCGAAAACAGGAATTTCCCTGGAATTGCCTCTGCGACAATTTTCAGCTGGATGCAGGCGGTTCCGCCGGTTTGGTATCCTGCCCGTTACCCCGATCCAACCAAAATTCCAGGATACGCTTATGGTGTTGCCCGCAGCCCTGAACAGCTTTTGGCTTTCTCTGGTTATGGCACTGAATATTACTCACGTGTGCAATCCAATATGACGGTTGTCCAGCAGCTCGATTTCATCACAAAGGGACTTTCTGCCAGATTAATGTATTCGTTCGATGCAAACGGTTCGGCAAACATTGCCAGAACAATGAGCCCACGGCCTTATCTGATCAAACCATGGAGTATAGATCCCAACGGCGATCCTGTTTTGTTGAACGCCGAAGGCAAATACAACTATGTCGATCAGGAGCCTTCAAGTTCCACCTATTCAAATTACCTGACTGCAGCGCTTTCGAGCCAGAATACAAGCAGGAACATGTACGCTGAGGCACAGATCCTCTATAACCGACAGTTTGGGGTACATTCCATTGGTGGTTTGTTGTTGTACAATCAGGGCGACAACCTGAGTGCTGCCGATATTACCCTTTATGGTTCGATCCCCAGCCGTAAACAAGGTGTTGCAGGTCGTATGAACTACGCTTATGACGAAAAGTACATGTTGGAGTACAATTTTGGTTATAACGGTTCCGAAAACTATGCCAAAGGTAAACGTCTTGGGTTCTTCCCTTCCTATGCAATTGGTTGGGTTCCTACAAAAGAGCCGTTTATGTCGTTTATGTTGCCGGTAGTCGATTTCATGAAAGTTCGTTTTTCAAATGGACAGGTGGGTAACGATCAGGTAAGCAACCGATTCAGCTACATTACACGTGTTCAGGCAACTTCGACAAACGTAGGTTTCGGTACAAACAACGGATATGGTTATGGTTCAGGTGCGGGTATCGACATTACCTATTACGGTAATCCGGATGCCACATGGGAAACTGCCACAAAGACCGATCTTGGGACTGAGATGCACTTCCTGAAAAACTTCACTTTGAACTTCGACGTGTTTAAAGAAGTAAGGTCGAATATCTGGACGATCCTTAACAAGACCCCTGGTATTTATGGCTTTTCGACATTGACCCCGTATGCAAATGTTGGGAAAATGGAGAACAAGGGTTATGATGGTTTTCTTGAATATACTCGTCAGGTCAACAAAAATTTCACCATCCAGTTCAAGGGCACTTTTACATATGCCGACAACAAAATTCTGGCAAATGGCGATGCTGTTCCCAAGTATGAATATCAATCCAAGATAGGGCGCAATGTCAATGCAAGTTATGGTTATGTTGCCGAAGGATTGTACATCGATCAGGCTGACATCGACCATCATCCGTCGCAGATCTTCTTAGGGTCAAGTAAACCTGGTGACATCAGGTACCGCGACATCAACCTCGATGGGAAAATTGATAATTTTGACCAGATCTACATCGGCAACCCAACTGTTCCGAAAATGACCTATGGTTTTGGGTCGAGCATGACCTATAAATCGTTCGATTTTTCATTCCTGTTGCAGGGGGCTACCCAGATTTCGTTTATGATTTCTCCGAAAGCTTTTGGCGAGGTCAACCGTGGCAATGTCTTTACGTTCATGAACGACAGCCATTGGAGCACTGAAAACCAAAACCTCAATGCTGACTTTCCACGCCTTGGTGTTGGGCCGCAGAACAACAATTATGTGGCTTCTACTTTTTGGTTAAGGGATGGAAGTTACCTGAGGGTAAAACAGACCGAATTGGGGTATACGCTTCCCGACCGTATTTTGAAAAAGCTTCATGCGAAGAATATGAGGGTCTATGTTAACGGGTTGAACCTTCTGACTTTCTCGCCATTCAAATGGTGGGATGCTGAATCCAAGAATGCAAATGGGATCTATTATCCAATCCAGAGAGTTATAAACGTTGGTATCGATCTAAAATTTTAACAACCGAGAATATGAAAATTACTAAAATATCGTTACTTACTTTACTGGTCATTTCCCTTTTCTCTTGCAACAAGTATCTCGACCAGGTACCAAGCGAAAAGCTCAATGAGGATGTATTGTTTAGTTCAAAAGATGATGTGGTCAAAGTGCTGACCCAGATTTATGCCTATTATCCAAGCGGCATCCAATTCATGGATGCACCGGGTTTGGCTGCAGACGAATGTGATTTGAACTGGTCGAATTATTCCCCTTTCGTAAAGGACATTGGGGGATACAGTCCTGGAAATCCGATTTACAACAATTGGGCCGGCCTTTACAATGTGATCCGTACAAGTCAATACTTCCTTGCCAGGATCAACGAATGTAAAGACGAAAAATTGACCGAGCAGGAGCGTACATGGTGGAAAGGTGAAGCCGAATTTTTGCAGGCTTATTATTACTATCTGCTTCTCCAGCAATATGGACCTGTACCACTGGTGAGAAAGGTCTATAACGGAGCAGAACTCGATGCCTCGATGAACGAAGGAATCCCACGTTCAAGTGTCAATACGATTGTCGGTTACATCGACAGCCTATGTTTGGTGGCTTCAAAGAAACTCGATGTTACTTATAGCATTCCCGACAGGGCAGGCCGTGCAAATGCGACTGCCGCACTGTTCCTTAGGGCACGTCTGGCATTGTATGCAGCAAGTCCGCTTTACAATGGTTTGACAAATCCGACCACTGCAAAGAAATATACTGAATTGGCGATGAAGGATGACAAAGGGGTCGATTTGCTCAACCCTACCTACGATGCGACCAAATGGCAAAAGGCAAGGGATTATGCAAAGGATGCGATTACCCTTGCTGCAACCGGTGGATTTGGTGTCTATATGGGGACTGCTACTGCACCGGCGATCCTTCCTGGGCTCGATGCATACAAAAAAGTCTTTACCTATACACGTGGTGGGGAACCAAGTGTGGAATGTATTTTCTACAAGCAGAACCAATCTTCCGTGCAATTCATGCAACATGCGATGCCGATCAGTTGGTCGTGGTATAGTGGGATTTGTCCTACGCTTGAGCATGTAAACGAGTACTTTACCGCCAAGGGGCTTTTACCCGAAGATGATTCGCAATGGACAAACGCAACAGGTTTCTATACCTATACTTCAGGTGGTTTTGCAATTAAGATCTACAACAGGTTCCGTAACCGCGATCCAAGGTTTTATGCCAATATCCTTTTCCCGGGCCAGTACAATTATGCGATGCTCGAAGGCGCGAAGGAAGTGATCAACTCGAAATGGGCCAACAATGCCACAGATGCGAAAAACTGGTTCCGTCCCTATTATGATGGACAGGATGGTTTTAAATCGAAAACTGGCCGCGACTATTCGATCAATGGGTTCCAGGCCATCAAATGGACTGCCCGTAATGTTACCGGCACTGCCCTTGGTGATTATGGTGTTCCAATTTTCAGGTATTCCGAATTATTGCTCAATTTTGTTGAGGCAGCTTTCGAAAACGATGTGGCCAAAGGGATTGATCCGCTCACCGATACCGAAATGTTCGATGCATGGGACAAAATTCGCGATCGCGTCAAACTGCCACGTGTTAAGGATGCTTATGCGACTGCAGTGATCACTTTGACAGTACCGAAACTCAGGGAACTGATCCATCGTGAACGTAGGGTAGAACTGGCTTTTGAAGGTCATCGATACTTCGACAACCGCAGGTGGCTGGATGCCGAGCGTGAAGGTGGTGACAAGCATGGTATGGACATCAACAAAACCGATACCGGTGGTTTCTGGAACGAGAATTATGTTTTCGAAACGAGGTATTGGAACAATAAGATGTATTTTATGCCTATCTTGCAATCAGAAATTGACAAGAACAAGAGGCTGACCCAAAATCCAATGTGGTAATTTATAAACATTAAAACTAAATAGCAGATGAAAAAAATCACCTATTTAATACTTTGTTCTTTCGTGGTGCTCGCAATGGGCAGATGCAAGAAGGACAATCTCCCCACTCCCAATTCGGTGACTACAATTACGACCTCTGCCCGAGTGGGTGGGGCGGTTGTAAAATGGAAATTGCCTTCTGATACCAACATGAGGTACATCCAGGTAAGGTATCTGAAAAATGGCCGTGTCATTAACACAAATGCAAGTACCTATACTGATACATGTTTGATCACAGGGTTGCTCAATAAGTTGGATTACACATTTGAGGTGCAGTCGTTCAATCGGAACGATGTTGGTGGCGATATCTTGTCTGCGGGCCCGGTCAAACCCATCCGCAGGACCATTGATACCACTTATACATATGCTGAAATTCCATTGACTGCAGCAATGTTGACCACTTATACACAGGAAACAACAGAAGGTCCGAAAACAAACCTTGTAGATGGTAATATTGCAACCTATTGGCATTCAGCATGGTCCGGCACTACGGCTCCTCTGCCACATTGGATCCAGATCAGTTTTGCCAATGAGGTTTTATTTGGCGGCTTTCAATACTGGATGCGCCAGGGAGGTGCTGCCTCAGACCGTCCTACTCAGTGGGATGTGCAAACCAGCACAGATGGCACAACCTATACTACGGTTTGGACCTCTTTGCCTGGTCTTGCAGTGGATCCTTCGACATCGATGTTCCAGCAATTGGTGACACGGCCGTTTAAGACCAAATTTGTAAAGGTCCGCATCCTGACAAATCAGGGTAGCAAGACCTATACAAATCTTGGAGAGTTCAAGGCATTGGCCGCAACTACGGTTACCATTGATCGCGAGATTGAAGCAGAAACCAATTACAAATAGTTCTTTTTTTCATACATTTGTTAAGGGCTGTCTCCATATGGGGGCAGCCTTTTATTTTAATTGAGCATAGTATTATTAGTCAATACTTTAAGTACTCTCCGAAAAGATAAAAGCTAAATGTGCCACCAAGACTCGAAGACACAAATTTTTCACAAAGAATTAAATATCAGTATCTTATTCTTAGGGTAGCCTTAGTGTCCTTGTGTCTTAGTGGCAGAAGAGGGTTTTTCTGAGTGGACTCATAAATTACAATTTTATAGCCTTTTATCTGATGCTGTCATATCGAGTGAGCATGTAGGTATTCAATTATTTGCGATCCAAGTTCCATATCCTTGAACTGTCATCGCGAGCGAGCGTGCAGAAAATAAATGGTTTGCAGTATATTAATGCGAGCGTCTTGTCCCGAGAGGCACGATTCGGGAGGCGATCCCATTATATTGAGCTGAGACCAAAACATTGTTTTTGGCACGGAGCATCTTAGGATGGGATTGCTTTGGAGTGCGAGAAAAATATCGTTCAAATTTTGTTCTGTTTCGCACTCCGCGCAATGACAGATCAAGAGAAAATAAACGTGCTACTATGTTGTTTGGGATCTTCCCCAAACTTTAAAACTTTGTGGCACAATCCACAATTTTGTTCACTGTTCAACTGTTACGTTGCGGCGCATTGATCAATTACTCCACCAACAACTTTCCGATTGCGCCGCCTAGTTCGGGGGGTATCGTAGGTTACTAAGGTTTCAAAGGAATAATAAATAAGGTTCTCTCTGACGAAAAACCTTATTTTAATATTTTAACCTTAGTCACACGGTCATACTTCTGCTCCTTGCAAAACCTTATTCCCTTATTTTAAGCAGGTTGGAACAGATTATTTTATTTTAAAATTTTGGAACCTGTTCAAAATCCTTCCACGTTCAATTCCCCTGAGGGGATAAATATCAATAGCCCTGGGTAAGCGGTCCCAGGCAAAACCCCTGTCAAAGCGTAAAAGATCCTTGGACCGCGCCACCCAGGGTAAAAGCGCAACAACGAAATCCGTCCGCGATCGAATGTTCGGAATTGAGCCAACCTTTAATCGGACGGGGGAGAAACACTCTTAATAGTCGGTGGCGCAATCACAATAGAATGAAGTTTGTGTGATTCCTATTATTTCAAGATTGTACACACTCCAAAAGATAAACAAAAAATGCCACTAAGACTCAAAGCCACAAAGATTTCGCAAAGAATTAGATCTTAATACTAGGGCCTAGTGAAGCCTTTGTTTTTCGAAAAGTTGGGACAAGATGTGATAGAAAAAGGCATTTAGGAATTAACTTAGGTGGTCAGGCTTCCTAAAACCCAATATCGGATTATTTACCAGATTGAAGTTTCTTTTTGGATTGTTTAAAATAAAATTTTTACTTTTACGTTTTAAGAAAGTAACGTTTGAGCCACTAAATAATTAAATAATTTTTCATTTTATCGTTTTGATCCAACATATGGCTCTCAAACAATGTAGGTAATTAATAATCAATTACATAGCAAGTTGTCTTGTAATTGAAGGGGCGAAGCAGTGAAAAGGCAGGTTTGATTGGTTCGTGACATCATTAGGCAACGAAAAAAACATTACCCTCCAAATGTCCATAAAACGACATTAAGCGCATTGATTAAACATTGGTTCTATTGGTTTTTTTTGAATATCCTTTTTAAACAACTAAATTTGTTGTATATTTGAAGATAATTGAAAATTCATAAATTAAAAATGATTTAATGATATGATCACAACTCGCAATATTAGGATGCAAATTCCCCAGGATATTTTTATCGCATTAAACATAAACGAAGATGAGATGATTTTCAATATAAAACTTAACTATGCAATTGAGTTGTTCCGAAGCGGTAAACTGACCATCGGAAAAGCCGCAGAACTTGCAGGTATGAAAAGGTACTCGTTTGAATATGAACTATCTGAACGAAATATGCCAATTTCTGATATCACTTTTCAGGAGGTTAAAGAAGATGTTGAAAAACTGAAACTCTTAATTGCTTAATTCAATATTACGGAAATATAATGAGCAAAACTTATAATTAGGTGTGATTTCATTATGTTTGTCCTTGAATTTGTGTCTATCCTTCTGATACGTAAATAACCACCAGAAGCCATGATGAAGACAACTAAGATCGATTATCGTGGAGAGGACTGTTTGAAGGTCGAATTTCCTTATAATGATGCCATTGCCAGTCAAATCAGGCAAATTGCCGGCTCGGTTTGGAGCAGGTCACTAAGGGCATGGCTAATTCCTTACACAGGAGATGCGTTGGGTGCATTTAAGAAAATATTCCCTGAAATTGAGTTGCCAACTTTGGAAAAGGAAACCTCCGAAACATTACAAAAAGTTGAACCACAATATTTACAGCCACCTATACCGCAAGTATCGGCTGTTCTGCCACAGCAGGTTGTGCATCCCAACGACATTATCATCGAAATCTCCCCAAAGCAAATCTGGGTCAAAATGCCAAAAGATGAAACGGATATCCAGTTTGTGCGAACATTTAAATATGTAAGATGGGACAATTCCAAATTTCGATGGGTCATTCCCAATTACGGACAGAACCTGAGTTTGCTCAAAAACTATTTCGGTACGCGGATTACCAGAATGGAAAATACGTTTTTTGAACAACCAAAGCCTATTGTAAAAGTTGGACCTGATTTGGCCGTTACTGAATTGGCACCCCTAAGTTCCGAAAATCTCAAAGAAATTGAAAAGTTCAGTCAGTGGATGACGCAAAAAAGGTATAGTGAGTCGTCAATTAAAACGTATGTGATGGCGATTACTACATTTTTGCGGTTTATAAAGCCCAAAACAAGTGCTGAGGCCAACAATGAGGATATGCAACGGTTTGTCTATCAGTACATGATACCGAGGAAGCTGAGTTTTTCTTATCAGAACCAAGCTGTCAATGCTGCCAAACTGTTTTTTAAGACCGTTCGTGGTTCTGTCCTTATTACAGAGCAGTTGGATCGGCCCAGAAGTGAGCACAAACTGCCAAATGTTTTGAGCAAAGATGAGGTATTGAAAATTTTGCAAGCGCTGATAAACCAAAAGCACCGGACCATGCTGAGTCTTATTTATGCATGTGGTTTAAGGCGTGGCGAGTTGTTGAATTTGAAACCTGAAAATGTGGACTCACAACGGCATCTATTGATGATATTGAATGCGAAAGGGAAGAAAGACAGGGTGATACCAATTTCTGACAAAGTGATTACAATGCTTCGCGATTACTACAAAGCTTATAGACCAAAGGTTTGGCTCTTTGAGGGGCAGGAGTCTGGAGAGCAGTATAGCGAAAAAAGCATTCAAAGTGTACTGAAACAAGCGATTGAAAAGGCAAAAATTTCGAAGCCGGTAACTTTACATTGGCTGCGGCACTCTTATGCTACCCATCTTTTGGAGGCAGGAACGGATTTAAGGTACATTCAGGAACTACTGGGGCACAAGAGTTCCAAAACAACAGAAATTTACACGCATGTGACCGAAAAAAGTTTGCAGAAAATAAAATCTCCTTTCGATGATTTGTAAAATAAAGGATTACTTTTGGTAAAATATACCTGATGACAATCAGGCCTATTCACCCAAATTGGATCAGTAAGGATGAATTTATCAGAGGTATAGGAATGTTATGCACAAGCTGAAGAAAGACATCGACACAGCAAATTGACAAAGAATTGTAATATTAAACTTTTATAGGAGTAAACGTTATGAAAAAAGGAAGCAGCTTTATTATTATTGTTATTGGAATTTGTCTTTTAATTGCAAG
>CAIYPA010000167.1 GCA_903927965.1 uncultured Bacteroidia bacterium
GAAAATAATATCCCCATCCTATCAGATTCGACATAAATAATTCTAAAATTGGGGAGTTTTCTTAGAGGCACTAATTACGCTAAAGTTTTGTTTTCCGCAAGTGAAAAAAAGCATATAGAAGATTTTTTTCTTCTCCCTAAAAGTTGACATTTATAAAAGTTGATTCAATCGGTTTTTCCTCCCTTTCTATTTGATCCCAGACACTTAAGGCTTCTTCACGCATGAATTTTCCAGAAACATTAAATTTTGGCAATTCTCCTGTTAAATCAACATAGAAACCAAAAGAATTGTATGTGTTGATATAGTGGCAATATTTATCATTCATGAAATTACAGAAAAAGAAGTTTTCATCTGTGAAATATTGGACAGTAATTTTCCCTATTCTTGAACCGATTTTCACTTCGTATAAGTCGATATGATAGACTCCTTTATTTCCCATGGCTATTTATATAAGTGTGCTTTGTTTTGGCTTTGGCGCAAACGTTTCGCGGCTTTGCGTCTGTATCGAACTGCTGAACTGAGTACTTTTTGCTAAGATAAATATTATTACGGAAACTGAACTTGATTTTACTTCCAAACTAGCAATAGCGCAAAACCGCAGTTATGTGTTGGTTGTTTTTGTGGTATACATATTATTTTCATTTTTTTTCTTTAAAATATAACTTTAAAGTCAAATTTTCAGATATTAACATCTAAACTTTATCCCAAAACACCAATTAAAAAACCGATTACACAAACGATTACTACAAATATGAATAAATATTCGCTAGTAGTATGCTTATGTCTGATTTTAATCGATCTAGTTTTATAAGCATTTTGTTTGGGAGATTCAACCTCTTTTTTCTTATTATTTTTAAAATGTTCAATTTCTTTTAAGTCGCTATCACTCAAATAATCATAAAAATAGCTACTATCGAGTTCGGCAATATATCTTTCATAGGAAATTTTATTTTCATTATATCGTCGTTGAAGTTTAATTAACGCATTTCTTGCGCTTTTTTCTTCTTTATCCATATTATGGTAAGAATTCCAATCTGGTTCAAAATCAATATCATTTGACATAATATATTATTTTGGTAATTTAAATAGTGTGAATTAATTATTGTTATTGTTTTTTGATAAGTTCTGAGCTCAACTAGTACATAAACATGTTTATACCCACGCTAGATCCTCATAAAACTTCCAAAATTAGTTCGCCTACCACGGTAGCCACCGTTGTTTATTTTTCAGGAATATAAGATTTTTTCCCTTACAAATCATTAAAAGTGCCTTGAGTTTCAAACCACTTTTTGCAGGTAAATTAAGTCTTGTACTCATTTGTTATACCGCACTGATAGTCTTGATGTTTCAAAGCTCAAAACTCGTCATTAAAAAATTGCCGAATATTGACCCTTATTTTAAAACCAAAGTTGCCCTTCCTAAAAAGATTTTGTGAATTCACTAGCATTCAGGCAGTTCCAAGACATATTCATGTATTCTAATTCAATCTATTACCCGTTATTCATGCAATTCCTTACTATTTGCATCGTTTCGGCTTGTCTTTTTTCAACAAATTCTTTGGCTTTTTGGGCCTTTTGGCGGGCTGACTTCTGATCTTTTGCAAGAGATAGAACTGTCGAAGTCAACCGATCCATCTGATCTGGTTTGTCGCTGTCGAAAAACCAATCGCCTAAACCGATGTTCTTCCACATGTAACCTTTGCTTGTCTGTTCTTCGAAACGGCCAAGCAGTGCCGGAATTCCGTTCCCGATGCACATGATGGGAGAATGTTGCTCAAGTCCGAAATACCCAGCCGAGCGCACATAAACACTTAAAGCCTCGTCGGTAAGCCAAAAACGGTTGCGCCAAACCACCTTTTTCTTTACCTCTTCGGGAAGCGGATCATACAACATCTCTTTGCCCAATTTCACCTGAGTCATATCTTCAGGACAAATCAATACTTTCATTGGCGTTTCGCGGACAAGCGCAATGATGGCATCGCGGTAAGGTTTCAGGTCGTGCTCTTTCATTTCCTGATTCCGCTTGTTAATTGACTCATTGTAAATAGCTTTCTTACTGGGGATTTCCCAATATGGGGTGCGGCGGTATTTAGGGATGACACATATAAACTTTCCCTCCTCCAGACCGGTTTCTGCCATAAACTTCAGTGCTGCCGCATCGTTTCGCAAGTCGCAGGCGAATGCCCCATCAGGGCCAAATTCCATAATTGGGGCTTTAATACCTTTGCTTTTTGCCAGTTCGAGTGAAACAGTATCGCGGAAGAAGACAAACTTTGCCTGGTTGAGGATCCTGACAATATCTGCCGGGGCCTCAGACAATGTAATTCCATACACCCCGAATGGTTTACCGGTCTCTTTGATCCATCGGTCAACATCTTTGTCTGCGACCAAATAGGGGCCGGAACTGTGCAGAAGAAATTCACATTCGCTAAAGGCTTTCTTTAAGGCAAGGGTATCCGAACTCAAGATGATTTGCAGGTTGGGGAAACGTCGTTGAATCATCTCCTTTACACCATCGCCTACATTGCTTGCCCACAACCGGACCTCAACGTCAGGCAGGTATTTTTCGCACAGTGCAAGAACTCCGGGTGAATGGGCAATGTCGCCAATATTAACGGTTTGCCACGATGATCGTAGAAGAATATGATGTTTGATTTCACTTTTCTTCGACTTTTGGGTCTGACTTTGGCTGCTCAATGAAGAAACCAGTAACAGGATGACAACAGGTAAAAACCTAAGATGACTTTTCATATCTCAATCTTCTAAATAAATGTATTGGTATAGGCGCATAGGCCGCCCATGTTAACTAACAGATTGTAAACGAATAGGGTTATTAAAAACCATCTTTTTTATGAGTGAATCGAATATCATGTCCATATTTGACCGCCGATTGTACCTGAAATGGTACTCGTCA
>CAIYPA010000168.1 GCA_903927965.1 uncultured Bacteroidia bacterium
TATTGAAATTAATGGAAATAGATAGAAATATTTGGGCTACTTTTCAGATTTAAAATATTTTTCGGCAAAGTCCATGTAACGTTCCCAATCATAAAGGGTTACATCATGTTTGCCAGGCCTGATATGATAGGCAATACTCCCGATTATAGGTGTATTTAACGCTGGAATCTCTTTTGCCGGGAAACCTTTTAATCCCAAAAGTTCGTAAACAGGGGAGGCATAGACACATGACAAAAATTCACCTTTGGGGTCTGACCACAAATCCTCCTCGGCGCTTGCTACATAAAGCGGTCGAGGAGCGTTGAGTGCAAGCAGTTCATGCTGATCTACAGGCATTTGATTCTCATTTTCGTTGAATTTCTTGTAATTGTCACAGAACCAATGAGGAAATGAGTTGTTGATCCTTCCGACAGTTTCACCGAATATCCGTCTTGAAAGGGCGGCACCACTGCATCCGGAATTATTAGAAATACTCATAGCAAACCGCTTATCTGAAGCACTTGCCCAAAGCGATGCCTTACCAAGCCTTGAATGGCCTATGACAATCACTTTATTTGAATTGATGTCTTTGTCAGTTTCGAAATAATCCATGATCCTCGATAATCCCCACGCCCAGGCTGCAACTGATCCCCAGGAGGAGCTGTCCCTTGGTGCATCAAAAAGTGCATGGACCCCGTTTTTAAAACCATCATTAAAATCAGGGTCGATATCACCATAATAAGCGGTCGCGACACCAAAATCCCGTGAAACAATCTCTTTAATCGACCATTGAGAAAGTGATTTTCCCCTACCTTTTTCACTTGCTTTATTATCGGTAATTCCCTGTGCCTTATTGTTGGCTACCCAGGATCCAGGCAATAAAACATCCGTTTCATTCGTAGTTGTATGATTCCCATCAAAGTTATATCCAAGAAAAATTGGTGCATTTTTAGAGTTGTGTGGAAGATAGATCAAAACCATCACAGAAACTTTCCTGTCCCCGTTAATCAACTCAATCCTAACCTCCTTACGTTTTGATAAACCTTCCAAAGCATCTGTTTTTTGGGAAACAAGTGTCGATTTCATGGTCCCTTTCCACTGTGGGACAACACCAAAGACTTTCTTCTCAAAAATTGTATAGATCTCTTCTCTTCTTTTCTCCCAACCTTTTTTATCAATAACTGCCGTCCCATCGTTAAACACAAGGGGATCAGGCAAAGTATAAGCTGGCATTTTTGATTCATCGTAATTTGCAACAAATTGCTGAGCAATTGAAAAACAGGGCATTATGAACAAAAAAAGAAAGATAGTCAGATTTTTCATTGAATGAAGTTTAAAATGAATTCCAAAGGTAAGGTATCACAGTTAAAAAGCAATTGCATTCAGGAAAAAAGTACCATTTGGCATTTATCAGATTTCAGGCAGAAAAAGATTTAAGCGGGGGTTCAAGTGAAAGCTTTAATAACCAAGGTTAAACTAACTTTAACTTTATCTTCAATTGCAAAACAAGTTCATGAAAAGATTGTTACAATTTCTAAAATCGATAATATTGTCTTGATACTGAAATTTCAGGTAAATGAACTTTTATTCAAAAAACACCTTTAGAACGGGTAAAACGATTGGAATTCTGCTATTAATGCTCTTTTTAGGGTATTATGGGAGTATCACCTTTTTCACCCATGTTCATATCGTTGATGGTGTTGCAATTGTTCATTCGCACCCTTACAAATCCCTTAATGGAAATAATCGGACAGATAACAAACATACCAACAAGGAATTACAGGTTATTCAATTTTTGTCTGATTTCTTTACAACCTGGGATACAATTTTATTTTCGGCTTTAATTTTAAGGTTGCTTTTATGCAGTATCCCCACTAAGGTTACCGAAGAAGGTTATTTCGATTCACATGGTTTTTGTACTTATTCGCTTCGGGCACCTCCCCTCTTTATTCGTTCCATATAGTTTATTATATTTTTTGACTTTTGCTTTACGATTCAATAATAGCAGATTACTGGATTATACAATTCACAATAAATTAATAATGAAGCAATTAATATTTACTTGCCTTATATCGGTTATGGTGGCCTGCCATTCAAACAGCCCAACACTATCGGTGGCAAATTACATTCTAAAAGGGGATACAATTTTGATCCCGGAAAATTCGAATCTAAAAGAAAAAATTAAAACAGCCACTGTAAATGCCATCCCCTACAGGCAAAAACTTTCGGCTTCGGGGATCGTAAAGGCAATACCGAACAATTATGCCCAAATTGCCTCCCCATTTGCGGGACGGATCATCAAATCGTTTATCAAATTGGGGGACAGGGTCCATGTGAATGCCCCAATTTTTGAAATCAGTTCCCCATCTTTTTTTGAAGCCGGGAAAGTTTATTATAAGGCCAAACAGGAGATGCAGCTTGCGGAAAAAAACCTCCATCGACAACAGGATTTATTAAAGAATGGGGTTGGCATCCAAAAGGATATGGAAGAGTCGGAAGTGAACTACGATTTGAGCAAAAGGGATTACGAAAATTCGGTGGCGAGCCTTAAAGTTTACCATGTCGATCCTGATGTATTGGTTCTTGGCCAGCCGCTGATTGTCCGTTCGCCTATAGCCGGTGAAATAATCTCCGACAATATCGTGATCGGTCAGTACTTACGTGAAGATGCGGCTCCGGTCGCCCTGGTCGCAGAACTTGGAAAAGTTTGGGTGGTGGGCCAATTAAAAGAGAAAGACATCCATAAAATTCATGAATCGGATGAGGTTGAAGTTGCAGTTGCTGGAATTCCCGGCTTGGACATCCATGGTTTCGTTTACCATATCAGCGAAATGCTCGATGAAGATACACGGTCTGTAGAAGTATTTATCGAATGTGATAATAAAGGGCGCAACCTGAAACCTGGCATGTATGTGACCGCCCAATTTTCAGAAATATCCGACAGTTCAATCCTTATTCCCACAAGTGCAGTCCTGCAAATGGAAGAGAGCAGTTTCGTTTTTGTGAAAACAAAGGGAAATGGCTATCTGAAAAGGTTGATCGAAACTTCCGGTACCGACAATGACCAGATAATTCTTAAGTCTGGCTTAAAACCTGATGAAGAGATTGTTACAATGGGAGGATTTTATTTATTGGATGCCAAATAATCAATACTATGCACGGAATTATTTTATTGGCCATCCGAAAAAGATGGATAATGGCCGGGTTATTTGTGCTGATCTCCACAATAGGGTTCTATTCATGGCAGCAACTTTCGATTGAAGCTTACCCTGATATTGCCGATGTTACTGTTCAAGTTGTTACCCAGGTACCCGGGCTTGCTGCTGAAGAGATTGAACAGCAGATTACCATTCCGATCGAACGTGAATTGAACGGATTGCCTGGATTGCATGTGATGCGGAGCAAAAATACATTTGGTTTGTCGGCTGTGATCCTTGTTTTTGAAGATGGGGTGGATGATTACTGGGCGCGTCAGAGGGTACAGGAAAAACTCGGTGGAGTTCAGCTGCCCTATGGCGCCGTTCCTGGTCTAAACCCGCTAACTTCGCCAACAGGGGAGATTTACCGCTACATCATTGAAAGTAAAAGCCACGATTTAAGGGAATTGACCGATTTGCAGAAATGGGTCGTCATTCCCCGTTTGAAGCAGGTGACCGGTGTAGCAGATGTCAGCAATTTTGGCGGTATCACAACCCAGTTCCAGATTGAGATTGATCCATTAAAATTGGAGCAGTACGACCTGACCCTTTCGGATGTGACAGATAAGATTGGAAAAAACAACACCAATGCAGGTGGTAGTATGATCTATCGCGGCGACCTGAGTTATGTGATACGTGGTATAGGATTGGTAAAAGATTTGAACGACCTTGGAAAAATTGTGCTTAAGACAAAAAATGGTGTTCCTGTTTTTGTCCAGGACCTTGGTGAACTGAAATACGGCAACCTGGAACGCAAAGGTGTACTTGGTTTTACTGACAGGAGCAGAAATTATGGTGAGAGTGTCGAAGGTGTCGTGCAAATGCTACGGTACCAGAATCCATCAAAGGTGCTCGAAGAAATTCACAAATCTGTTGACGACCTCAATAACGAGATTCTTCCCGAAGGTGTTAAAATCCATCCTTTCATGGACCGGACTGATCTTGTAGGCACGACGCTAAATACTGTATCGCATACCTTGCTCGAAGGCATAATGCTGGTTTTGATCGTACTAATTGTTTTTCTTGGGAGCTGGCGCGGTGCTTTACTTGTAGCCATTACCATTCCAATATCATTACTGATTGCTTTTGTATTGATGTTGATGACAAATATCCCTGCAAATCTATTGTCGTTAGGAGCGATAGATTTTGGGATTATTGTTGAAGGGGCCATTGTCATGATGGAGACAATCCTCAAAAAACGCGAAGACCATCCTGAGCTTGAACTCGAAGAGAAATCGGTTGTTGAGAGGACCGTTGAAGTTGCCAAGCCAGTATTTTTCTCTTCAATTATCATTATCACAGCCTATTTGCCGCTTTTTGCCTTTGAAAGGGTAGAGAAAAAACTGTTTACGCCAATGGCCTTTACTGTTGGTTATGCTTTGATCGGGGCATTATTGGTTGCACTTTTCCTGATTCCGGGATTGGCGTATGTCCTGTACCGGAAACCTCAAAAGATGTACCACAACAAATGGTTGGAAAAACTTACAAGCATTTATCATCGTCAAACCACAAAGATCATAGAAAAACCAAAATCAGTATTTGCACCACTCGGGTTTATTCTGGTTGCCGCTACCATCCTAACAATAATGGTTGGAAAGGATTTCCTTCCACAGTTGGATGAAGGTTCCATATGGCTTCAGGTTCAATTGCCACCTGGAATTTCGCTCGAAAAATCCAAAGCCATGAGCGACACTTTACGTCAAAGGATTCTGAAATATGAAGAAGTGACCTATGCAATGATCCAGCTTGGTCGCGATGATGAAGGATCAGAGTCTTTTTCGATCTCACATTTGGAATGTTCTGTGGGATTGAAACCTTATAAGGAGTGGAAAAATGGGAAGAAGAAAAGTGACCTTATCGATAATATGTCAAAAGAATTTGAATCCTTGCCAGGGTATACTGTAGGGTTTTCGCAACCTATTATTGACATGGTGATGGATCAGATTGCCGGTACCCATAGCGATCTTGCAGTAAAGGTCTATGGCGAAGACCTCAAAGAGAGCCGCCGGGTTGCCGAAGATGTCCTGACAGTTTTGAAAACGATACCCGGAGCTGTCGATCTTGCAATCGATCAGGAACCACCTTTGCCGCAGCTCCAGATTCGTGCCGACCGCGATAAAATAGCCCAATATGGCCTTAATGTTTCGGATGTTGCTGAACTGGTTGAAGTTGCCATAGGGGGAAAGGCAATTTCCCAAATTTTCATTGGGAACAAAGTCTATGATGTGATTTGCCGATATGGCGAAAACGCAAGGAATACTCCTGAAAAGATTGGAAACCTTATGCTTACCTCTGGTTCCGGAGCAAAAATACCACTTTCACAAGTCGCTGATATCAGATTAAGTACAGGCGCCAGTGCAATTACCCGCGAAATGAACAAGCGCTATGTGACGCTCAGGATCAATTTACGAGGTATCGATCTTACTGAATTTTTAAACGACG
Organism: uncultured Bacteroidia bacterium; assembly: GCA_903927965.1. GTDB lineage: Bacteria > Bacteroidota > Bacteroidia > Bacteroidales > Prolixibacteraceae > JAAFHB01. The sequence goes on from CAIYPA010000168.1 coordinate 5,619, forward strand.
CACAGAAGAAAATTTCAAAAACAGTAAAATACAACCACGAAAAGAGTGTGATCAGGTGGAGCGGCCAGTTTGAAAACCAAAACAGGGCCTATTCCCGTCTGGGATTTATTGTTCCGTTAGCGTTGTCTATTATGTTTTTACTTCTTTTCGGAGCGTTTGGTACTTTTCGACAAGCCAGTTTGCTGATGTGTGCTGTTCCTTTGGCTTTGTTCGGCGGGATGTTGGCCCTAAATGTACGTGGAATGACATTAAATGTATCTTCAGCTGTGGGCTTTATTGCTTTATTTGGGGTTTCAATCCAAAATGGGGTGATCATGATTTCCCATATAAACGCCTTGCGAAAGCATGGAATGGCTTTAAAAGAAGCAGTCATAAATGGGGCATATCACAGGTTCAGACCGGTATTGATGATCGGGATTGTTGCTGTGCTTGGTTTGTTGCCTGCTTCGGTTTCGACCGGAATAGGTTCCGATGTTCAACGACCACTTGCAACCGTAATTGTTTATGGGCTGCTATTTGCCACATTGATAACACTTTATGTTTTACCTGCTTTGTACTATTTGATCGAGAATAAATGGGGAGAAACTACCGTTTCTTTAGAAGATGAGATCGAATAAAAAAAACAAATACAATTTTAAAATGAAGTCATTTCTTATAATTCTGCTTGTAACAATATTTCAATTGCAAGTTGTTTATTCACAAATAGATACAACCAAGATTCACGCTCTGAAATTCATTGGCTACATGGATCGGGTTAAAAACCACAATCTTGACTACGCAGCAGAACAATTTGAAGTAAGCAAAGCAGATGCAGCCATCGAAATCGCAAAGGTTTTTCCAGACCCTACCCTTTCCTTTGATTTGACCCAAAACCGCGAAGGAACAGTATCAACAGGTCATGATTTATATTCTGAACTCGGTACAACCATTGAATTGTTTGGGAAACGGCGGGCAAGGATCGACCTTGCCAAAAGCGGTCATGAACTTTCAAAGGCATTGTTGGCAGATTTTTACAGGAACATGCAATCAGATGCTGCAATAGCGTTTCTTGAAGCATTGAAGCAAAGACAACTTTATTCTGTAAAGCTTAGTTCCTACCAGACAATGAAACGGCTTGCTGAAGCCGACAGTATGCGTTTAAAGTCGGGGAGTATTATGGAAATAGATGCTATTCAAAGCAAACTTGAGGCAGCTTCCCAATACAATGAAGTATTGCAATCCGGGTCGGATTTGAAAAACGCCTTAACACAACTTTCTCAAATGACAGGATCTGTAAACGCAGATTCCATATTAATTCCTGAAGGAAGTTTGGTATCTGGTAAAAGGTCATTCGATATCAATAAATTGATCAATGCTGCTTTGAACAACAGGTCTGACCTTGTTGCTGCATTAAATAATAAGGAATTGGCTAATAAGGCTTTACGATTGGCTAAAAAGGAACGCAATATTGATGTTGACGTTAAACTTGGACTTCAGAATGGCTATCAACCTTCAATCAGCGGTCCCACAGCAACGGCATTGACGGCTGGAATTGCCATCCCGTTGAAGTTCTCAAACTTTTACAAAGGACAGGTAAAACTCGCCCAATTTCAAATTGCCCAATCGGAAGACCTTTATCAAAAAGCAGAATTGAACATTAAATCAGAGATTATCCAGGCGATGGAACGGTATAATGCCTTATGCAAACAGGTTGACAGTTACAATCATGGCATGTTGGATGGTGCACAAAATGTCCGGAAAGGGAAAATCTACAGCTATAATCGGGGGGAGACCTCGTTGCTTGAAGTGCTGAATTCGCAGCGGACTTTCAACGATATTCAACAGAGCTATTATGAAACCCTTTTTAATCGTGCCGTTGCACTAGTAGAGTTGGAAAAGGCTGCCGGAATCTGGGATGTTGATTTTTAACAAAAACATTTTTTGTGAATTGAAAAAATAAAATAGTCCACCAAATCTCCAATTCACTAAATTTCACCAAAAAGATCAATCATCCTTGATACCTTGGCGGGATTTCGTGTTTTGTGATTTGGTGGCAAAATAATACTTCCCAACTCCATTCATTTATTTCTCAATCTTGATCATGGTCAATAACATCTTGAATTTTGTGACCGATTCAACAGAATGAACTTCGCCGGCTGGTAAAATCAGACAATCGCCCGATTTCATAAGGAATTTCAGTTCTTTGATGGAGAAAACACATTCCCCATCGACAATTTGTACCAATGCATCGAAAGGTGCCACATGAGGGCTCAATCCCTGTCCTTTGTCGAAGGCAAAAAGGGTAACCGTTCCTGTCTCTTTTTTGATAATTGTTTTGCTGACCACCGAATTGTCTGCATAAACGATGTTATCTTGTAACCTGAACAACTTTGAAGTTTCCATTTGTAAATTGTTTATTTTTATTTGAGTATTTAAATATTTCCATTTATTTCAACCTATTTCCAATGCTTCATAAAAAAGCCCAATCCATGTAATCAGACCCATTCCTCATTCAGAATTTCACCTTTAATACTGACAGTTACACTCTTGATAGGAACTTTTCTTGTCGAACGGGAGATGGCCATTTCGACCAATTGCAGCAATCCACCACAACAAGGCACCTCCATGATCAAAACCGTGATTGTATTTACCTTCGCATTGTCTATCAATGAAATAAACTTTTGTAAATAAGTCTCTTTTCCTTGGTCCAATTTAGGGCACGCAATCACTAAGGATTTATTTTTCAGCCAATTTCGATGAAAATCGCCCAAGGTAAATGCACTACAGTCCGAAGCGACAAGCAAATCGGAGTCAAGGAAGTAAGATGCTCCTGGATTGATCAAATGCAACTGGACCGGCCATTGGCGCAATTCCGATTTTATGGATCCATTGCTATTTTGCTGGTTGGCAATTTTGATTTCGGCTGGGTCGAAAACCACAGTTTTTGATCCCGGGCAACCACCATTGCAACCGGCACCTGAATTGGGGCTTTCAATCTGATGAACTGCTTTTTTCACATCATCAACGAAGAAATTGAGTTTGGCTTGGTTTGCCAATAACCACGCCATACCCTGCCTTAGGAACATTGTTTCGTTGTGTTCGCGCAAATGCCGGAGATGGGCAACAACCGTATTAAATCCTTTAGTTACCATGATCTCCATGACCTTCACCTCGTCGTAAGGTTCGGCTTCACGGCTTTCGATTGTAATGGCACTTTCAGGGCAATGTCCGATACATGCACCAAGACCATCGCACAGTAAATCGCTGACCAACCTAACTTTGCCATCAATAATCTGTAGCGCCCCTTCATGGCAATTCGGCACACACAATCCGCATCCGTTACATTTGTCATCATCAATCGTAATAATATCCCGTTTCATATTTACTTTTTTTCTAATTATCAATAAACAAAGGTGCACCTTTCATACCAATTGCAACACTTTGTTTTCATCGACAAAAATAGGTTACCGATTTTGCCCAAGGTGTAACAATTGTGACACTCTTGTTATATTTGTAAAAAAAAGTGATGTTCGAGATTCTAAAAGATTCACCCTTATTCAATGGATTAGATAATCATGAAGTTGATTCATTGATCAACAACGCATTACATCAGATCAGGCAATTCTCTGGTAAGGAAGTCCTTGCGTTTTCAGGTGAAAAAGTTGAAAAAGCAATGATCTTGCTCGAAGGCAAACTTCAGGGTGAAATGGTCGATTTTGCCGGGAACAGCCTTAAAATTGAAGAGATCGAACCGCCGCAAATGGTGGCCGCTGCTTTTCTCTACGGGCCACAAAGTGTTTTTCCGGTTAACCTGTCTGTTTTGGCAGATGGTAAAATGCTGGTTATCAGTAAGAAAGATTTTACAAAGATGCTTTCTGCTGATCCAAGGGTTTTGAACAATTACCTGAACATCGTTTCGGGAAAAGCCCAATTCCTTTCCCGCAAAATCACATTCCTAAGTTTTAAAACCATAAGGGAGAAGATTGCCTATTACCTTCTTCAAAACTTAAAAAAAAGTTCAAACATTATCCTGATGAATCAAAGTCAGAAGGGATTAGCCGAATTGCTAGGTGTCGCACGGCCTTCCCTTGCAAGGACAATCAGTGAAATGGAATCTGAAAATTTAATCCTATGGGAGAGAAACCAGGTAACCATTGTTGAATTGAAGTCACTTCAGGCAATCCTTGGTAAATAATGGAAACGGAAAGGTAATTGTCCTTGTTTGGATTTTACCTCCAATCGAAAAGTTTATCACTGAACTCTTATTAATGACAGACATGATTTCCATTGAAGTTCCATCTACTCTTCCTATCTTTACAACTTTATTTTGATTTTATTGTGAGATCATCAAAAAGTCGGGGTTTTATCATTTTTAACAGCATATAAAGAAACTTTTTTACTCCGTATACGTTATATCAAAATATTATGTATTTCGTAAAGTGTTAAAGTAATTTTGTAACAATCAACTACAACTTCAAAGATACTGGAACTTAAATTAAAAATGAAAACCGTTAATTATTAATTATCAATGATATATAACAATTAATTGTAATGAAAGGAAAAAGGACGTTTCGAATTTCACTATTGCTTTTCGCGGCTGTTGCATTTTTGGCACTGTTGCAAATACGTTGCAGGCACGATGGGCTTAATGTTGCCCAACTTGATAAAGTTTGTTTTCAGCGTGATGTGCTGCCGATTTTTCAAAATAGTTGCGGGACAACCAATTGTCATGGATCTAAAGGTAGGGGTGGTTATTCTTTTACAGACTATACCTCAATTAAGAAGGCGATATCGGCTGGCAATCCCTACAAGAGCAAGGCTTATCTTGCGATGACGGGCAAGGGTTTTACCCAAATGATGCCCCCTTCAGGTGCCTTGAGCCAAAAAGAAAGGATTTTAGTCAGGGTATGGATTGAACAAGGTGCAGAAAATACCACATGTGTATCTAATTAAAACGATCAGGAATTATGAAGAAATTTTTATTGCCAATGTTATTATTAGTCATGTTCGGATGCTATTACGACAGCGAAGAAGGGTTGTATGGTAAGCCTGGGACAGGTTGCGACACGACAGTCACAAAATTCAGCACAGAAGTAAAACCCATCCTTCAATCTAATTGTCTGACATGTCATGCCAATTCAGTTGCTGCAGGCAGTGGCGGAGGGATCAAACTTCAGGATTATGCAGATGTTAAAACTTATGCCGATAATGGTAAATTGATTGGTACGATCAGCCATACCTCTGGCTTTGATGCAATGCCAAAAGGTGGGGGAAAACTTACTGATTGTAATATTCTTATCATTCAAACCTGGATTACCAAAGGTAAATTAAACGATTAACTCATTATGAAAATCAGATTAAATACAATTACATTTATATTGGGATTTCTTATCCTGAATTCATTGGTTGTAAAAAGCCAGGATTTGGATGCATTACTTGAAAAGGAGGCCAAACCCCTAACAACATATGCAACAGCTACTTTTAAATCCACCCGCATCGTAAATGGTCATTCAATCGAAAGGATGAAAAAGAAACAGCTTGAATTCAGGGTATCCCACCGATTTGGGGAACTAAATTCAGGATCTTACAACTTTTGGGGACTCGACCAGGGTACGATCCATCTGGCTCTTGAATATGGACTTACCGACTGGCTTGAAGTTGGAATTGGTCGCAGTACCTACGAAAAAACCGTTGATGGTTATGCAAAAGCATCCATTTTAAGGCAGAGCAGTGGTGCTAAAAATATGCCAATCCATCTCTCTTATTTATCTAGCACTGAGATAATCGGATATAACACAAATCAGGCAATGAATGATAATTTTTCCTCAAGAATGTCCTTTATTCAACAAATTCTTATTGCACGAAAATTCAATGAGAGCCTGTCATTGCAATTAACACCTACATTTATCCATCGGAACCTGGTACCTACAGAAGTTGAAAATAACGACCTTTTTGCTTGCGGGATAGGTGGAAGATACAAATTGTCGAAACGCATTTCCTTTAATTTCGAGTATTATTATGTTTATCGTGCCAATGCCAGTTCACTTCCAACCACATATTACAATCCGCTATCGGTTGGTATCGACATCGAAACAGGAGGACATGTATTCCAGATCATGCTAACAAATTCGCAGGCCATGCGTGAAGGTGGTTTTATCGGAAAAACAACTGGTGACTGGGCCAATAGCGGTATTCGCCTTGGATTCAATATTTCGAGAGTATTCTCATTTAGCAAACATTAAATCATTGATCATGAAAGAGTTATATCTAATTGCTGTTTTTTGTCTTGTTTTCATCAGTGCGGGGGCCCAAAACCGGTATTTCACCAAAGATGCCAAAATCAACTTCAATTCTTCCACACCCATTGAAGATATTATTGCCGAATCGAACCAGGCAACGACTTTTATCGATCTGGACAAAAATGAATTGGTCTTTTCGGTCTTAACCACTTCCTTTAAGTTCCGGCGTGCTCTGATGGAAGAACACTTCAACGAAAATTACATGGAATCGGCCAAGAACAAAGATTTCAGTAAGGCCAAATTCAGTGGCAAGATCACCTCCCCCATTGATTGGAAAAGTGAAAAAGCTGTCGTTGTTGAGGTTAAAGGAGACCTTTCAATGCATGGAGTTACAAAACCGATCACAATAAAGGCCAATATTACTCCAGGTAAGACCAAA
>CAIYPA010000169.1 GCA_903927965.1 uncultured Bacteroidia bacterium
GGCTTTCTCCAGTTCATCCATCGAATCTACTATAATAATCGTCACTCCGATAATGCGGATTGCATGGTCGTAAACATTCCTGGAGCTTATGGGTATTACTACCTCCGTCTTGTCAAATCCGGTAAGGTCGGGAATACGGATTAGTTTTTCGGGATTACCCCCGGTTACACAGGCAGCTGTAATATGCTTCATCCCGGCAGCGCATCCTGACGATACCATTCCCCATTCTGCCTTGGTCAGATCGGCCAACCGTTGTCCAATTCCAAACGCCAGCTCATCGTATTGCACAAAAAAACCAGATGCTGCATGCATTGCAGCGGTGACCTCCGGCCGTTCCAAAGATCCCCCAATAATCGTATAGGTGCCTTTGCAATTGATCACCGGACTGACACCTATTGATCCGTAGATGTTGGGTGCGGAAGCCCCAGAATTATCGGAAGCCTTAAAAAATGAATCCACAGGAATAATGCTTCCAGCTACCGGAAGTATTGCCATATTCCTAATAACATTCCTTCTTTTCATATACTATTGATAATTAGTTATTTGTATTTTTATTTTTTGATTTGGCTTGAATGATACTTCATATTTTAATGAATCTTTTTCAAAAGAATCGAATACCTAAAATAAATGAAAAAAAATTAGGAAATCTTGTATCCAATCAGCAAATTAAACGTTTAATTTGATATAAAAAAAGGAATTTATAAACATATGAAACGACGGGATTTTATTAAGGTTTCCTCTGCAGCAGGCCTTGTCTCTTTGGTCGGTTCCGGATATGCTGCAATTCCGGACCTATCTTCTTTGGATAATTCAGGGTTTGATCTTCACCCATTTGTAAAAGAGCATCCCGAGGCAGTTTTTATCAATCTTACTTCAGCTAAGGATAAATACGATACAAAAGGAATTCATGATGCTGCCTTTAAGCTTGCTTCGGAGATGTTTGTCAAGGCATCCAATGGGAAAAGCTATTCAAATTCGACAAAAATTACATGCAAACCAAACTGGACTTGTAGTGGACCCGTTGACAGCACCGATTCGCGCGCAAATGCCGGTATCACCACCGATCTTAATTTCATCGAAGGATTTCTTAAGGCTGTAAAGACGAAAGGACCCCAGGAATATTTTCTCAGGGAATGTGCCTGTCCCCAATTGTGGAGAGATTATGGCTATTACCAGATGACGGAGCGGAACAACTTTGATTTGAAGGACCTTAGTTCAAAAGATTTCTGGGACCTCGAAAAAGAGGATGTCATCTTTCATAAAGTGGATGGCGTTGTTTTCAAGGAGGTTGGTTTTATGGCCCCGATGACCGCACCCGATACCTTCCTGATCAATATTGCCAAATTCAAATCCCATTTGATGGGAATCACTGGATCTATCAAGAACCTTCAGGGCACCACCGCAAGTAAATTTCATCAGTTTTGTGGTGGTCATTACAGTATCTTCAAGAGTTACGATAAACGGTACCATCCGTTTTTTCAGCCCGACTACGTTGAAAAAGTCAAGGAATTGCACAAAAAACATGTGGAGCAAGGAATCCCGCGCTGGAATACCCGGATGGATAAACCTCCGTATGGTGGTGGATTGTTTATGGAACAATGGGTGCAACGGATGATCGATTCCTTTAGTATTACTCCAACAGGGATCAACATTGTTGAAGGCATTTATGGCCACGATGGCGATGGTTTTTCAGGTGGGCCACATGATGGAAAACCAATGGACATCACAAGCAACAATGTTATCTTTGGAAAGGATGCCTTCAGGGTCGATATCATAACCCATTGGTTGGCTGGTCATGAACCGGGGAATTTCGGACTTTTCCATATCGGGATTGAGCGTGGTGCCTCGACTGTTTTGAATCCAATGGATATTCCTGTCTATTTGTGGGAAAATGGGAAGGCGAAGCTGATCAAACTTGATTCCCTGAAAAGGACTCCGCTTCTTACCCCTTATCTGCGTAGGAATACGGATGGACAGGATGAGGACAAGTACCATCTTTGCAATGAGCCATTTGACTATTCTTCCTGGAAATCAGGAAAAAAACTTCAAAGTTCCACTCCGTCCATCCGTGCACTCGGCACTGATTCAAACGACAAGGTGGTCATGGAAGTTTCTGTTCCCGAAAAAGGGGATGTTTATGTCGATATCCTGAACAATGAAGGTGATGTTGTCTGGCGTCTTGAAGCCAACCATCTCGAACCAGGTAAGCATCAGGTAGTCTGGGACGGATTTTCACAACCGGGCCTTTACAATATGTATGTAAAGGGAATGGGCTGGGACGCAGAACGACAGATGGTGATTTATACCTGATGGGAAACAAAAACTCAGTATTGAGATTCGTTATTTATCATGATTAAATAGAAGATATTCAGGGTTATATGATTGTATGAGGCGATGCCAAGGATGATTTTTCAGTGAATATATGAGCGTTAACTGTCATTATAAAATATAGAATATGCAGATATTGAAAGAATGGAAGACTAAATTAAATGTTCATTTTACAGAATTGAATGAATTCTTAAATGAAAGTAAAAGTATCAGTAAAAGCTATGAGAAATCAAAGAAAGATAAATCTGAAATTGGATTTAATGTATTTAGTATTACTTCTGATTTGTATTACAGAGAAAATTTTCATAGTGACATTATTAAAGCATTATTAGACCCGAAAGAAAAACATAACCAAAACACTAAATTCCTATATCTGTTTATCGACTTATTGAATAAAGTAAATACTTCAACTATTATTCTTGAAGACAATTATAAAAATGTAAATGTTAAAAGAGAGCAATCAAATATCGATATTTTAATTACTGATGAAACTACGAAAAGAGCAATAATTATTGAAAACAAAATTAACAACGCTGTAGACAAGAATAGACAACTACCACGTTATTACAATAAGGTGAGGAAAAATTATTTTGTAGATGCTATTGTTTATTTAACTTTAGACTCATCTAAAAGACCAGAAAAACATGACTGGACGAAGGACGAGCTGACTGCCATTAACAGCATATTAAAGATTATTCCTTCATTTGATAGACATAATCGCCCAAACATATATAAAGACTGGCTGTTACCGGCAATCATTGAATCTAACGACATAGATAGCACTTATTTATTGAGACAATACGCAACACTTTTGAAATTTTTAAATACAAATTATATGGACACCGTTAGTTTAGAAAAGTTCTATGAGATATTAAAGGATAATGACAATCTGAGAACGTCAATCTCTATAAAGAATATGCTGAATGAATTGCCTGAATATCTTGCCATTAGAATTGAAGATAAATATAAAAACAATTGTTACCCATTTCAGAAAATTTGGAGATACAAACTGTCAGATACTGTTTTTGAGGCATTTCAAATGGAAAACCTCTATTTAAAACTAGATGTTTGGTGTGGGGAGTATGGTTATAAAGCAATCTTCTGGAATCCTCAAAATGAGAATTATGACATAAAAGAAGATTTTAAAAACATTGACCTTTTGAGAGAGTTAGAATACGACAATGGCAAGAAATACAGTCTCGTGAAACACTTTTTACTTTTTGAAGAAGAATTATTATTCTCTTTTATCGATCAGCTTATTGACATTTTAAAGAAGAAAATAACGAACAGCTAATAAATAGGCCTTTATATTGTCTGCATGACCCAACTTGAAGTCCCTGTTGAACAGTCGATTCCGTTTTCGGGAGCATCTCGGATGGTATCGCACTGTGAACTTTTCGAAGGTTTTTACTTTTTTAACAGGTTTAAAGTAGCGGATTATCGGTAGGTAAAAGCCACATCATCTGGTAATAATTATTTGAGAATTATCTGAAGGTGTTTGGTGCAAAAAGGTCTGACGGCAACATCACTTTGCCAACTCAGTTTTAATTACCACTGCCCCTTCATCTTTTAAAATTAAAATTCAGACAATTAATTTCTTTTGATCTTTATTCAGCATATTTTTGCGCAAACGGAAAATATAACGCTAGCACGTTGGCAGTAATTTTTGTATTAACAGGAACTCGATTTAAGTAGTTTCGGTGCCAAACTAGTAAAAATATGTAATTTATTGAATATGAATAAACTAATTAGTACCATTTTACTTATTGTAATCTCTTTACAGGTAACAAGAGCACAGGTTAATTACACAGTTGATTACTCAAAAACTATTGGTAAAAATACAGGTTTCTGGAAAGCCTGCGGGTACGATTTTCTTTTTAAAATTGTGAATGAGCCTGAAGGTCTAACTTTTTTAGACAGAGCTCAAAAATACAATACGGTTAAATACTTCAGAACCCATAATACCTTTAGCAATCGTTCGGTCGGAGACAAAAAAGCCAAAGGAAGTATTTGTGGTAAGGTGCTGACAGTCGATGAAAAAGGCAAATATCACTACGATTTTTCCATCGTAAACAAAACATTTCGTGAATATGTAAAAAGAGGTATGAAACCCATAGTTGAATTTGATTTTTATCCCGACGGATTTAATGCCAAAAGTTCAAAATCCAACGACGAATCCTTCGAATCAAAAGAAGGGCCTCCTGTTAGCTGGGAAAAATGGCAGGAATTGCTCGATAAATTCATGCAAAATTTAATCAAAGAATTTGGTGTGGACGAAATGAAGACCTGGTATTTTGAGGTTTGGAACGAACCCGATGGATGGGACCGCGAACTTTTACCTGATTTCTTTAAACTTTATGATGTGTTCTCTCACACCGTTAAATCGTACAACACCGATTTTAAAGTTGGCGGCCCAGGTTGCTTTAATATTTCGTTTTTGAAGGATTTTCTTAACCATGTGACTTTAGACACCAACTATGTTACAAAAAGAGTAGGAGCTCCTATCGATTTTATTTCGTACCACATTTATGGTATGTCTGGCAGTTGGCTCGAAAAGGCCCCTGAATTGACTCCCATGGTGCAGAAGTTCACCAACGATATGCTTTTGGTGGAAAGGTTGGTATCGAAATACCCATCGCTTAAAAATACTGAATTCCATATCAATGAATGGGGTTTGTGCTCTCACGGCGATTCAAAGTTTGTCACCGAATTTCCTCAATTAGAATTCAGAAACAGTGAGGTTTCGGCCTTGTTTTTGGCCAAACTGGTCGATTGTCTGTATGCCATCGACGATAACTACAAATTCAAAACCAGCTTGCTGTTATACTGGGGCGCTTGGTTTAACGCAGCTACAGGCCCAATATTTTGGGGATCAAGAGACCTGATGACTTCGGGCTGTGTTCCCAAACCCATACTTACTTCCTACGAAATGCTTGCTTTATTAGGCAATGACCGGCTGAAGATTACTGGGCCCAAAACGGGAGGAACCATCGGACTACTGGCCACAAAAGGAAAAAATGAATGCCAGCTTTTAATCTACAATTTTAACGAATATGAAAACAATTTCAATCAAAGCACTAAAGCTCAGATATCGGTTGACAATCTGGATTTCACTGGGAAGCAGGTGAACATAACTGAATATTGGTTGTCGAAAACCCAACACAACACCTACCGCGAATGGGAACAAATGGGTAAACCACAGGCATCAGCCAATGTAATTGAAAAACTTAAAAAAACTGCTGAGTTGAATCCAGACAAACAATTTACACAACCGCTAAGCAATAACAAGATTAATATCGATATTGATATAATGCCACATTCTATGTGTTTAATTACTATAGTAACCACTAAAAATTGACGGTTTTAATGCTTTAGAAAAATATAAACTAACGCCATTAAATAGGACTTCATGTGGTCTGCGAGGCCCAACTTGAAGTCCCGGTTGAACGACATAACGATTGGTGTTAGATTATGCATTTTCCGAAAGTTTTTGTTTTTTTAGCAGGTTTAAAGTAGCGGATTATCTGAGGGTAAAAGCCAAATCACTGTTAATATTTGTTTGAGAATTCTGTGTGGGTGTTTGGCACAAAAAGGTCTGACACCACTTAGCCAACCCAGTTTTATTACCATTTGCCATTTAGCTTTTAAAATTAAAATTCAGCCAATTAATTGCTTTTGATCTTTATTCAGCATATTTTTGCGGAAACGGAAAATAAAACGCTTAACATTGGCGGGAATATTTGCAGACTTTATGCAGATTAGGAATAGATATTGCAAATCAAATTTCAGATAAAATGCACATGAAACAATTACAAAAATTACTCAAAGGAATTGGTTTACTTGGATGTTTGCTAATATTCATGCAAATTGCGACAGCTCAAAAGAAACCTACGCAAGACCCTAATAGACCAGACTTATCTAAGCCATCCATAAAAAAAGATGCATCAATACCTGTTCAATTAAAAAATAACCCTAAAAATACAGGTTCAAAAACCACAAGGCCCTCATCCTCTCCTAAAGATGTGGATACAAAAACCACAAAACCATCAACCTCTCCTAAAGATGTTGGAAATAAAGAAGCCCAACCTATAATAGATGGGAATTGCATACCTCCAAAATATGATAAGACGATGACTTCTAAACAAATCAGAGCTTTAAGTAAGGCGTACGAAGAATGTATGAAAATGAAAATGCAACGTATGAAAGAAAATAAACAGGCAAAACAAAAATGAGAATGTTTAGAGTGGGGAAGAGTTGTAAAGCAACTAGACTTTTCCTTTGAAAACAGGTTACTAAACTTTATTTAGCCGGAACGACAATCGGTGTGGCGATTCCATTCAGATCGTAAACTATTTTGCCTTGCCTGATTGTCATCTCACGTTCAAGCCTTTGATTACCCTGGATTTTATAGCCGGTCTTGTCCCAATACCCAAAATCTCCTTTCTGTAAATCGAGAATCACAATATCGGCCTCCGATCCAATCTTTTAGCGAAAATTCCATGTCATTTTTTAAATTTGAAATCGAATCAAAAAAACGTAACTTTGTATTTATGAACTAAATATTTCTACACAATGAAATTTGTTGATATAAAGAATGATATTGCATTTCGTAAAATATTTGGAAATGAGAATAAAAAGGAAATTCTCATTTCCTTTCTTAATGCCGTACTTGAATTAACAAAAGGCAAAAAAATAAAAAGAATTGAGATTAAAAATCCTTACCAACTACCTGAGATTAAGGATTTAAAAAGTTCAATTCTGGACGTTCGTGTAACTGATGAACGCGAGATATCCTATATTGTTGAAATGCAAGTTGAAGAACCAGACGGTTTTGATAAGCGAGTTCAATTTTACACTGCAAGGCAATATTCCAAGCAAATCGAAAAAGGAGATGATTATCCAAAATTAAATCAGGTGATTTTTATTGGTATTTTGGATTTCAATTTTTTCGATGACGATGATAATTACATTCTAAGGCATCGAACAGTCAACGTAAGAACTCAAAAATGCACTTTGAACGGCATGGAGTATAATTTTATTGAATTACCCAAGTTTACCAAGGTATTAAAAAACTGTAAATCACTTGTGGACAAATGGATATACTTTATAAAAAACGCTCCAAATCTTGACGTTATACCCGCCGATGTAAATGATAAAGGACTAAAACATGCATACCAAGACGCAGACAGGCACAATTGGACAAAAGAAGAATTAGAGGCATATCACTACTCAGAAATGAGACGACAAGACGAAAAGGGAAAAACTGAATTGGCAGTTAAAAAAGCAGAAAAAACTGCACGTGAAGCCAGAGAAATAGAAATTGCAAGAGAGATGATAAAAGATAATGAGCCAAGTAATAAAATTGTCAAATATACGACATTAAACAAGGAAACTGTTGAAAAACTTATTAATGAATTGAATAATAAATAGATGCCACTAATTGAGTACACCGCCGATAGACTGTGAAGTTTACAGGTTTATGTATGCCACTTTTCTCTTTTGATCCGCAGTTTCAACTTGTCCTTCAAAAACAAGTAAACGTTGTTGTCGATCTTTCGGGCTGCTTGTTTATCCCCGTCAAATAGCCTAATATGCGTGTTACTTATACAGGGCGCACACATTAGCTACCCATTAATGCGGCAGCAGTGGTTTCCGAAATGTAATCAAGTCTTTCTTAACTTTATTTGGCCGGAACAACAATCGGTGTGGCTATTCCATTCAAATCATAAACGATCTTCCCTGCCCTAATTGTCATTTCACACTCAAGCCTCTGGTTGCCTTGAATCTTAGAACCGGTCTTGTCCCAATATCCAAAATCTCCTTTCTGTAAATTGAGTATTGCAACATCCGCTTCAGATCCTACCGATAAATTTCCAATTTCCTCGCGATGAATTGCAAGGGCAGGTTTCCAGGTAGATGCTTTTATCACATCTGGAAAGTTCATCCCCATTGCAAGAAAGGTGGACATCACATTCAACATATTCTTCATCGCACTGTTCATGCTTCCGGTATGAAGGTCGGTACTGATACAATCGGGGTAAAAACCGCTTTTAAGAGCGGGCAAGGCTTGCGAAAAGTTGAAACTTCCACCACCGTAGCCCACATCAAAGATGATCCCTTTTTTGCGTGCCTCCAAAACAAAGGGTTTCAATTTGTTTAGGTTCTCGTCCACAATGGTTTCCCTGATGTTCCCGTCGAGCCTGACATAGGTGTGGGTGTAAATGTCGCCCGGACGCAGATGTTTCATAAACAGTTCTTCAATGGAGAGTGGGGGAGTGGAGGATCCAAGGTCTATCATCACCGGAAGGTGGGCAATATTCCCTGCTTCGACAACCCTGTCAACCGGAATCCATTCATTTCCTGAATAATGGGCAACTTTAAAACCTACAATATCTTTTTTGTACTGTGCTGCAGTTAAGGCTGTTAGTTTAGGATCCATATCTTTGGTGTCCTGCTCCCATGCACCGCCTCTCATACCTTCGCCAACAATGTTCAGCAAGGCAAGGACTCGTGTCTGTGAAATATCAATGACATTCTTTTTGAAAGTTGGGAAGGACTTCCAACCGGAACTTCCCGGATCTACCACAGTAGTTACGCCAACCCTGAAAGTGAATCCATCAGGAGGCAGTGCGGTTGGCCCATTGCTTAAACCCCGTTCGATCTCTGTCCCGGCAAAAACATGGGCATGGATATCAATCAGTCCGGGTGTTATATAATATCCTGTTGCGTTGACAACTTGTCGGGCCTGTTTGCCATCGATATCTTTTGCCACTTTGACAATCTTTCCATCCATGATTGCCAGGTCCATCAATTCATTGATGTTGTTTTTGGGATCGATCAGGTGCCCACCTTTAATTACAAGGTTATAGGTTTGTGCATTTGCAAATCCCCCAATCAGGAGCAGAAAAGAAACAAGGAATATTGATATCTTTTTCATAACGATATTTTTTTCAAGCGACAAATAAGGCAAGTAATAAATATATTTCCTATTGTAAACCCGTACCCCTGGGAGCTCTTGCAGAATTTAAATCACATGCAATAAGTCCCAGAGGTCTTGGATTGGGAATACTTCTAAAAATAATTAATAGTCCTATATATAAGCGATACAATCCATTTCAACCAGAGAATCTCCTGGAACGCCACCTTTGGCAACAGCAACAGTTGTTCGGACAGGGGGATTTTTGCCAAAACGGCCTTGGTAAACCTCGTTCATCCCTTTATAATCGGCAATATCGTTGAGGAATACGGTAACTTTTAACACTTTTTCCATCGATGATCCTGCAGCGATCAATTCCTTCTCAAGCTCTTTCAATACAATGTCGGTATGGGCTGCAATGGTGAACGGGGCAACATGGGCACCTTTTCCTGCAATGAAGATCATGTTCCCTAATTTTGTATGTCCAGAAAACAGAGGTACATTTTCAGGTGCTTCGACGTTTCCTACCACCTTTTCATCACGCTCTGTGGTTCCAGCCTTTGCTGCAAGTCCGATTCCGGCTACACCCAACATGGATGCAAATAAGTTTTTCAATACAGTTCTTCTTTGTGTTTTCATTTCAAATAATTAAAGTTGTTAAAAAAGATGTAAATATTTGTAAATTAGTAATGTGGATTGAAATAGAATAGAAATAAAATAGAAATAGGATAGAAATATTTTTTCGTATTAAGATTTATTTGGCGGGGGCAAAAACCGGATTGGCGATACCGTTCAGGTCATAGACAATTTTGCCTGCCCTGATCGTCATTTCGCACTCCAGCTTTTTATTTGTTTCCAGCTTATATCCTGTGTAATCAAAAAGTCCAAATTTACCTTCCCTGATCCTAAGTACCGCGATATCCGCTTCAGTACCGACAGAAAGATTTCCGAGTTCTTTCCTATTGATTACCTGGGCAGGTTGCCATGTACTGGCCTTGACCACGCTTTGAAGGTCCATTCCCATCGCCAGGAATTTGGACATGGTGGTAAGCATATCTTTCATAGCACCGTTCATACTCCCAATGTGGAGGTCTGTGCTGATCGCCTGAGGGAAGAAACCACTTTTGATCGCAGGTATTGCCTGTGAATAAGAAAAGCTGATACCGCCATACCCCACATCGAAAACGATGCCCCGCTTTTGTGCCTCCCATACAAATGGTTTTATTTTCTTCAGTTGTGGATCAACAATACATTCCCTGGCATTTGGCAATTGCGCGAAACAATGTGTGAAAATGTCTCCAGGGCGCAAATGCTTCATAAACAATTCTTCAATGGGAAGAGGTGGATTAGCACCGCCAAAATCGATCATCACAGGTATTCCAGCCAATTTCCCCGCTTCCACGGCCCTGTCTGTTGGTGCCCATTCCGCACCATCATAATGGGCCAGTTTAATTCCCACAATGTCGGTAGCATTATTCTTGGCGAATTCCCCGGTTGTTTTGGCATCCATATCTTTGAGGTTTTGTTCGAATGGTCCACCCCGCATCCCTTCACCCACAATATTAAGAAAGGCAAGTACCCTGGTTTGCGACCGGTCGATGGTTTGTTTTTTGAACGTCGGAAAGGTCCGCCAACCTGCACAACCAGCATCCACAACGGTAGTCACACCAACCCGAAAAGTAAAACCATCGGGGGTAATTGCACTTGGCCCATTCATGTATTGCTGATCGCCATTCGTACCCTGGAACACATGGACATGTATATCGATAAGCCCCGGCGTAACAAACAAACCAGTTGCGTCCACAACCTGTTTACCGTCGTCCTTATCAATATCTTTGGCTACTGCGACGATCTTCCCCTCAGTGATCGCAACATCCATTACAGCATCGATATTGTTTTTCGGATCAATCACGTGTCCCCCTTTAATCAGGATGTTGTATTTCTGTCCCATTGAAAAATTGGCTATTAAACACAAAATCAATAGAATCGTTCTTGTTCTTCTTCTCATTAGGTATTTTTTATGGATCGTTTTAAAATTTGAATATTAGACAGATGCTTTGACGAACTCCTCTTTTAACCTTAAAGCAACGACCTTTTCCTGACCGGGCTGAAGGTTCCATGAGGTGATACCAATGGCAAAATCCTTGCCGCCCATCACTTCTATTGAAGGATTTCCCTTTCGGAGCCTCTCCTGAAATTCCTCACGGGTTACCTTAACCTTGCTGTTGTCCCAGGAAATATTGAGGGTCGGTGTCCGGTTTGCAACAGGTGGAACCGTGACAGTAGTAGTCACTCCATTTATTTTCTTTATGGCATTTTCCATCACTGCGATCCGGTCTTCCCAAATTTTCCACTGCTTCACATGGTCGGTGTTGATGAATTTTTCAAGGGCAACATACATTCCCAGAATCTCCTCCTTGTTGACTTTCATCCCACGGCCAATATTTCCTCCGCGTGGTGGAGCGTTTAACCTTGCTGCGGCAATCAGGTCTTTTTTGCCCATGAGGATCCCAGCACTTTGTGGTCCACGGATCCCTTTGCCACCTGAAACGCAAACCAGGTCAAATCCCATCTCATTGAATTTCCACATGTTCTCGACAGGCGTTGCATCGGCAGCCATATCGATCATGGTGGGGATATTGTGTTTTTTGCCCAAAGCAACCCATTCTTTATCCGATATTTTACCATCCGGGCCTGCATAATTCAAAAACCACATCATGGCCGTTTTTTCGTTGATCGCCTTTTCAACATCCTCAGAAGTTTCGACTTCAACAATCCTGATACCGGTATTTGTAAGTGCATGGACATAACCGCTATTGTGGGTTTTTTGGACCAACACTTCAGATTTCATCCCATCAAGTTGTGGCAGTAGTCCAACCTTTTTCACATCCATTCCCGTCAGGACACCCGCGGTTCCCAACACAAGTGCCGACCAGCAACCCGCAGTTACAGTGGCTGCCTCCGCATGGCAAAGTTCTGCTATTTTTGCACCCACCTTGTCCTGGACCTCGTCGATCATCGCAAATTCATGCCCTGTCGATCGGAGGGCGTCCAAAACCTCCTCGTGCATCAAAGAACCCGACATGGCAGTAAAAGTCCCAGCGGCGTTGATGAAGGTGCGGATACCCAGCTCTTTAAATAAATTCCGCTTTGGTGGCGGTGGTGTTGAAGCCATTATCGATTCAAAAGGTAGAACACTTCCAATCGCAGCCCCGGCAATTGGTAAAACCGATAAATTTCTGATTGCGTCCCTACGTTTCATGTTTTGATAATTTGTTGGTTATAAAATGAATTTTAAGTGCCAGGAAAATTGGATAAGGCAAATATAAGTTTTATAAATTTAAAAGTATTATACCAGATTAAAGTTGACAGCAAATTTTGGTTTTTTTTATTTGCAAATTTTTCAATAATCAAAGCTTTTCCTATGCTTTTTGAAATTGCTAAATTGATTTTGTTGCCCTGAGCATTTCCCTTTTTCCGGGTGGCCCGGGCAATCTTTCAGGTATAAACCCTGCATCCTTGAGGGAGCGGCGGACAGCCCCTTTTGCACAATAGGTTACAATTATCGCATCTTGTAAACAATGATCTGCCAGATTCTTAAATAGTTGGGTTTCCCAAAGTTCAGGCTGTTTTTCAGGAGAGAAGGCATCATAATAAATTAAATCAAAGGGTGGCAATGCTGAAAAATCAAGTAATGTAAGATCAGACGATAACTTTAAAAAAGAAAAGTTCGTAGTTATAGATATTTCCTGGTTCCAAGGAGCTTCGTGAATGTTCTTGAAATATAGCTGATTAGTATCTTTCATTATCTCTGGATAATTTAATGATTTCCAGATTTCCTGTGACAAAGGGTACTTTTCGACAGTAATATAACGGATTGATTTCTCGTTTGTAAATGATTCTGATATTGTAAGATAGGCATTTAGTCCGGTGCCAAACCCAACCTCAAAGATCGTTAAGGAAGTTTTATTGCAATATCGCAATCCTGAGTTGATAAAAACATGGAGTGATTCCTGTACAGCACCAAATGTCGAATGGTAATGTTCTCCAAGTTCCTTCTGGAATACGGTGTCGGAACCATCGCTTGTCTTAACAATTTCGTGTAAATTCATATTGATCAATTTGTGTTCATCCTGATTGAATTGCATTGATTCATAAGCCAGGATCAAATATAACTTATCCTCTCAAAATTAATGTATTTAATTATGCTGTTATACAATAAATAGGTTGCTTTATTTTTTATGATTCAAAAATTCTAACTAATTTTGAGGGACTCAATTAATTATCAACCAAAATATCAATGTCATGAAAAAAATCAACTTAATCACATGTTTGTTTTGTATGAGTTTTATCCTGGCGAATATTTCCAGCGTAAAATGCCAAAATTGGACAGGATGGCGCGGGAACAACCGTAATGGTACCGTTACTGGATTCGTGGCACCAACCCAATGGCCGGCCCAGTTGAACAAGATTTGGCAAATTCAGGTCGGCGAAGCTGACGCATCACCCGTATTGGCGAATGGACACATCTATCTGCATGTCAAACAAGATTCTATGGAAGTTGCAATCTGTATTGATGTAATAAAGGGCGAACAGGTGTGGCGCACAGTGCTTAATGGTTCACCTCAGATTAAAGGACCTGCTGTCGGCCATCCTGGGCCAAGAAGTACCCCATTTCTTAGTAACGGAAAACTTTATCTGCTTGGTGCAGGAGGAGTAGTAACATGTCTTGATGTTAAAACCGGTAAATCAATATGGAAAAACGACGCTTATACAACTGAAGTTCCTCAGTTTTACACCGGATCTTCTCCATTGGTATCTGGAGGAAAATGTTTTGTTCAGTTAGGTGGTAAGATAAAGGGCCAATTGACCGTTTTTGATGCGAATACTGGCAAAGAGCTTGATGAGGTATTGGGGATTTCAACGACTTATTCTTCTCCAGTTGTTATGACGACTATTCCAAATCTGTTGTTGGTACAGTCTGAGGTTGACCTGTTTGGAGTTTCAATCGATGGGAAACTGTTATGGGATATCGAAACTCCTGTGCAAAGGATGTTTAACAATGCAGCAACTCCTGTTTATGACGGACAAAATGTGATTGTAACGGGTCAGGGAAGTGGCACAAAATTGGTTTCGATCTCAAAAGTGGGAGAAAAATGGGAAACCAAAGAACTATGGGCGAATAAGGAATTTGGGGTATCGTTTGCCACTCCGGTTGTAAAAAATGGTTTCTTATATGGAAACGAAGCTAAAAATGGAAAACTGTATTGCCTGAATATGAAAACAGGTGAAAAATGCTGGGCCGATACAATTGCGCACAATAGGTTTGCCTCATTGCTTGATTTAGGGAAACAAATGGTCACCTTGCCAGCTACCGGACAAATGATCTTTTTTGAACCATCAGAAAAAAGTTATATAGAGCTTGCTAAGTACAAAGTTGCTGAGACAGAGGTTTATGCACACCCGATCATTGCTGGGGATAAAATTTATGTGAAAGATAAAACAATGCTTACCTGCTGGTCTTTGAAATAAATATTTGGGGTGCTTATAGGATACTGGTTTTCAATCTGATGTTGAGCCTTGTTGCCAATAATTAAATGGGCAACAAGGCTCATTCTTTGAACACCCAACCATAACGTGTAACTTCAATTAATTGGAAGGACACCTATTTTTAAATCAATATAAACGCTACTTTTGCAATGGGTTAGGCAATAATTTCTGGTTAATGAGGCCTCGTGTAATAATTTATGTGTAATTCAAATGGGAAAAAGCAAAAAGAAAGAACAGGACTTCGATCCAGGTGTTGTCAAGGTGTTTGATTTTGACAATATAGATACTAGGATTTTTGAAATCATCGAAGAATTAAAATCCGCAGATTATTTTGTGGGTGATTTAAGCGATATCGGCAATACTATTGGTATTATCATTGGGAAATACATTTGTGAGGACATGGGTTTTGAAGAAGCGTCTTTTATGCATGGATTCAAGCATGGTGTCTCTTTGTCAAATGGGACACATCCATAATTTAATATTTTTGTCTCCAATGCTTATCCGGTTATATGACGAGAACCCAAATCTGAAGGAGATCCTTAAGATTGTAGAAATCCTTCGCGATGGAGGGGTGATTATTTATCCTACTGATACCATTTATGGGATAGGATGTGATATCACCAAATCCAAAGCGGTAGAAAGGGTGGCAAGAATCAAAAAAATCAATCCCGAAAAGACAGCACTTTCATTTATTTTTTCAGACCTAAGCCATATTTCCGATTATTGTAAACCATTAAATAACAGTATTTTCAAACTTTTGAAAAAAAACCTTCCAGGACCGTTTACCTTTATCCTTGATGCCAACAGTAACGTTCCCAAGTTGTTTAAAAGTTCTAAGAAAAGTTTGGGAATCCGTATTCCAAACAACAATATCATCAGGGAAATCATTAGAGAACTTGGAAATCCGATCCTTTCCACTTCGGTGCATGATGAGGATACGATTATCGAATACACTACCGATCCCGAACTGATCCATGAAAAATTTGGTGATCTTGTTGATTTGGTGATTGATGGCGGTTATGGGGGAAATGTCCCCTCCACAATTGTCGATTGCACCGGAGACGAACCCGTCATTACAAGGGTGGGGAAGGGGGAATTGATACAATAATTCCAGTAGAGTATTCATTGACCGAAACGGGAAAAAGCCTTATGCCAATCCTCGAAGTCATGATCGACTGGTCGTTGACCCATTTCGCCGAGGTTACGAATTAGGTTATTTCATAACTTCCTGGAGGTCATTTTTAAGTATCTTTTCTTCCTGAAAATATTGAATCGTATAACGAATTCTACGGTTCATGATTTCATACAGATTTAAGACCAATTGGATCAGGAAATGCCTGTAAAAATTATTGAAACCTGTCAGGTGTTCAATCGTTTTTACCATCGTAAACTGGTTATAAACAAACTGATGGTGAATATGATTTGGATTGGATTCATATTTCTTCCACTGTACTTTGTACTTCTCAATCTCACTGACATTCGTTATGTGCGAAGTTTTGACCAATCCTACCAGCAGACTTTTTATGTCGGTTCGTAGTGAAATAATTTCTTCAGCGTAATTGCAATAATCATCTTTTTTCCCCAGATAGTTTTTAGCTTCAGAGTAATTTTGATTGTTTAGGTCTTTAATCAGATGGTTCAATGTAGCAATCCTCTTTTTAGCTGATTCGCACCATTCACTAATAATTACTTTCCAATCATCATTAATGTTTCGGTCACCATCAAAAATCCCATACTCATATCCATATTTGAAATAGGTTTCATTCAAAATGGATTGAAGGATAAAATCATCGGTTATTTTCATGGTTTTTAATGTTAATAAAGTTTGTTTTAAAAATTATTCCTGTTTTAACTTCAATTGATGTTCTAATTACTCATGAAGGTAATGCTGTTACCTTGCGAAGCAAGCTATCAGTTTATTAACGTTGTCCTATGGATATTATCGTTTGAGTAAAACCATTATACCGCATTATATCAATCATATAATAAATTTGAGTATTATTTGATAGGAGATGGTTGGAGGAGATAGACCTGGTATTCGAAGAAATATTTAGTTCCTTAATTCTGGCAAAGATGATGAAAAAGGCACCTAATGAAATGCAAAAATAGCCAAGATTCATTCTAAATATTATTGAAAAACAGTATCTCCAACGAACTGATGAAAGGGCATAACTGTTATAGTCATTCCATTTTGGGTAGATGAGTCGGTTTGTGAAAGTGTAACGATCACACCATAAAGGAGTTTGAACGTTTGCATCGCTTCATATAATCCAGATAATTCCCGTTGCAGGTTTTCGCTGTTCAATTCAAGGCAAACCTGAACTGCACCGGATATGACACCTTTGTCCATAACCAAAAAATCACATTCCCCTTTTCCCGAAAAGTAAAAGATCTCTTTTGATCGTTGCCTTAAAGCAAGAAAAACCAAGTTTTCAAATTTGCGGCCTGTATCTTTCGTGTAATTGGGCGTATTTATCTCAACCAAACCGGTATCAATGGCATAAACTTTTTTTGGGTTGTTGTTTTGCTTTTTTAAGGAATAATCGAACATAGGGATAAACGACAGTAAATAACTGTTTTCCAGGTGGGAAAAATATTCTAGTATAGTCGTGGTTGATGCTATCCCAAATGTTTTTTTCAATTTGTTGCCTGTGACGCGATTGCCAACATTTGCCAACAAAAATAGTGTGAGCCGTTGCAACGTTTTGATGTCGCGGATATTGTACCGGACGGCGATATCGCGAACGAGTATATCATCCAAAAGCGAAGTGAGGATTTCTGGATTTTTCTGTTTTTGATATTCAGGGAAACCACCATCTTTTAAATATAAAACTGTGGTTTCAGTGCGGGCAACAAGATCGTGGAAACGGCAATATTCGTGGTAAGAGAATGGGAAGAGTTCCTTGGTGATATGCCTGCCGGTAAGGCTCGACCCCAATTCGCGGCTGAGCAGGGAAGCATTTGACCCTGTAACAAACACTTGAAAGTTTTCGTCCAGCTTTTGTCTGACATACCGTTCCGAACCTTTGATCAACTGTATTTCGTCAAACATCAATACTGTACTCCCGCTCTCTTTGATCAATACGTCCAATTTCACAAAGTCGTTGATCTCGAAATCATAAAGCCTTGGGTCATCGAAATTTACATATACGGCCTGTGGGTAGGGTTCCCTAAGCAACTGATACAGCAAAGTGCTTTTTCCGCAACGGCGGATTCCTGAAACGATCAGCGCATGGGACCTGATATCTGGCAAAGTATTTAACTGGTTCCTTTTCATGCCGGCATCCTTAGCCATGATGTATACCTTCTTCTGTTCCAAAATATCGCAGAGAAAATCTAATTGGATCTTGTCGTACTGCGTTGATTAAGAGCATAATTATAATAGCTTTCATTTGTAATGGAAACTATTGTTCATTACAAATGGAAGGTATTATTATAATTTAAAAAGAAGCCTTCACTTATGGTGAAGGCTCTAATATTTAAGAAAAAAAATGATATTTATTGAGGAAATTCTTATCTTATTTAACCCCAAAATCATAAACCTTATTAACGGCTTCAAAGCCTTGCGGCACACTACCTGCATACATAAAACAAAACTCTCCTGAAATGGGCTTTTCAAAGTAAACTTTATAAATACCTGGAGCAATTTTGTCGAATTTAAAAGGGATTTTATTTTTATCCGCTACTCCGGCAGAGGAACCCATTATACTTGCAGAACCTGTTTCGACATCCCTGCTTTTCTTTTTTACTGTAAAGTCCACTAATATAAACTCATTTGGACTTGTTGCTGTTGAAAACCACCAATTAGATGTTTGGCTTAAAGAATTTTTGGTTATGTCAAAATAGAAATAAAATACTGGTTGTTTATCAGATAATTGCATTCTTGAGCTTGTTCCATCTAATGTTACAGCAACTTTAACCTTTGCTATCCCATAGGTCAATGCAGATGCCAACGCTCCGCCACTTTTACTCTGGCTATATACTGTGGGTTCGAGCGGAACAATTTCTGCCGTTTCTCCCGATTTTTTATACAAGTAAATTCCAGAATCATGCATATCCATCGGATTATTTGGATCCGTTTTTACAAAATGCCGATTGGGATCACTTGCTGCATCAATCATTGCATTAATCAAATCTTCGGGGATTTTGTTTTCTGTCAATTTTATAAGAGCTTCAGTACTAATATCAAAAGCATTTTTTGCAGTTTTTAACCGAGCTGCAATAATTGAAGCCGGCAACCCTTTGGCACGCATACCGATAATAGCATCATTAGTCAAGATATCAGATTCCTGTCCGTAACTTGAAAATACAACAGAAATCAATAAAACAAGAATTACATTTTGAATAGATTTCATTTTGTTGCTTTGTTTTTTCCAAATTTATAACCAACAGACAGACTTAAAACGCGATTAAAGATTTTGGTATCATCACCCATACCTGAAATGTTTGCCAATCCCATGCCATAAGTTAATCCCATATCTACTACACCGAATTCAACCCCAGTTCCAATATTGATCCCGTAATCCATTTTCTTTAAATATTCTGCACTACCAGTCTCAGAAGTACCCCACTGAATTTTCGTACCTGCCCCATTATCATACATTTGACCACCTAAACCAATACCCAAATATGGCCCAAATTTTCCATAAAATTTAACCCCTTCCGTATTAAATTTTAATTTTGCCATTAATGGAATATCCAGATACGTAATTTTATAACTTCCTTCACCTGTTCCATAATTTTGCTTTGCTCCTTTCATTGAAAGGAAAGCACCCGTTTCAAAAGAAAGTTTTTTATCAGCCCCAAATTCTGTCGTTAATCCTAAGTTTAATCGGGTTAGCATTTTGGTGTCAAAATTTCCAACAAAATCTTTCACTGTCATGTTTGCAAAGTTCAATCCACCTTTTATACCAAAGGTTTGTGAATTACCCTGGTAGGACATTGTCAACATTAAAGCAAAAATGAACGCTTTTTTTAAATTTCTCATAGGTATTTGTTTTATCCGTTTTCCTACTCATAAGGCTTTTCGGTACCGCCCCGTTTTTTATAGTGGGTTCTGGACTCCACTTGTATTTTGTTCGTAAAACTATATTTGTATTTGATCCTGAACGCTCTAAGTACTCTTGTTGGTGAGGTTGTTATGAATTTTTGGGAACAAAAAATCAGCGTGGCCAATTGCCCACGCTGTATCTAAGGTCCGACCAAGAACCCACTCCACAACAAAAAGCAACGACCACGCTTTCACGTGGCGTCTTGCTTTGTTTCTGTGGAGTATCTCAAATTTGGTCGGTTTTAGATACAGAACCTGGCTAAACGCTATATTTTATATATCCTAATTTTTATTTTTCCGTTAATATTATCCCATAGGCATTATCTTAAAATTTGAAATCATGTTTTTGAATAGAGCAAATGTATGAATATTATTTAATTGTATTCCTTCTTATTGAAAGAAATTATTTTAAACGGTCAAAAATTCTTTACTGATTTAAATCCTTAATATAAGGATGTGAAAAGAATTATCCTTTTGGATGGTTGATTTAGCGGCTGATTAGGAAGGGTTTCGGGATTAAATTGCGAAACTTATGGTTCTTGCTCTAATATGCGATCTATCTGGGATTTATTCTCTGGCAGATATTTGGTGGCAATATTCCAGATTATCTCGTAATCAACTCCAAAATATTCATGAGAGACTTTATTGCGCAATAAATACATCTGGATGTCCTCAAGGAAAAGCCTATATGTCCGATCCTCTTTTTTCACTTAAATGTATTGTACTTGATTTAATATTGATTCCTTTATTTGCTCTTTGAGTGCGTTCTTCGTTACCAGGTCTATCTTCCTGCCAAAAACTTTCTCAAGGTACAATTCCAACGTAAAGAACTTCCAACCAATCGGCTTCTCGAAATCGACAAGCAAATCAATATCGCTGTTTTCAGTAAACGTATTATCTGAATATGAGCCGAATAATCCAATTTCACTAACTGCATAATCCTTCTGAAGTATTGGTTTTAGTTCAATCAAAGTTGATAATATTTCATTTTTTGTCATCATATTGCAAATGTAATCATTTGTAGGCGATTTTCTTCACTTTGATAATACAGGTTTCTATTCCCAAGTTGTCGATACGGAAACTGAAAGGTGGTCTTTCGTCCGGTTTCTTCCTTAAGATGGTTTTCACTTCGTCCAAATCTTGGTTGAGTGTCCGGTATTTTTTAAGCAAGTATTTCAAGTCTTTATCGAACTCTTGTAAGGTGTTGAATTCCATTTCTTAATTCTCGTTTTCGTCATAAACTCTCACCGAGTATGGGTTTTCCCTGTAAAAGACCAATTCATAGCTAATCGCTTTACCGTCATCAGCAACTTCCCATGGTAAATCTTTATGAGAATAATTACTGATTGTAGTGGCTGTCCAGTCGGACATTTGCCCGATCACCTTATCAATAACCTCTTTTTCACTGGCTTTCAGCTCGGTCAGATCGGCTTTAACAAGTGGGATATAGCGGGATTGGGTTTTTCCATAGTATTCTGTTTTAACCCTTTGTATCTGGCCATTTTCCATCATCTGGCCGATAAGGCTTTCGATTTTTTGGGGGACAGGGCCAAAAGGCAACTTGCGGTAGGTGGCCCCGGTTAAGTGTTCTTCATACAATTCGTAGTAGTTGAAATCGCAGAAATAGAGCAGTTTATAAAGGACTGTTTCACCTACATTTGGCTTGCCTGCGCAACGTCCTATTAGATATAGCAATACGTTTTTCAGCTTGTTTGGGTTCAGGGTTGGTTCCGAAATCCGCTCACTTGCTGTTTTAGCTTCAACCTTGTTCTCAATGTTTTGACCGGTTGTGAAATTTTCAGATATAAAATCATCCAACGAAAAACCCAAGGCCATTGATAACCTTTGTAACTCAAGCACATCCAAACACCTGTTTCCAAGTTCGATCTGTGCCAGCGATGGCCTTGATAAGTTGATGCTTTTTGCGAGGTTTTCTTGTGACAATCCTTTTGCCTTGCGCAGTGCCGTAACGCGTTCGCCAATTTGCTTCTGTGTCAATTCTGTGTTCATCTCTATTTGTGTTTGCTTTTAGTTCAGCAAATATAAGGAATGTTTTATATTGAAACAATGGATTGTTCTAAAATGTGAATTTAATATAGGGGAATAACATTATAACATTGTCAACTAACAGAATAACCTGGAGACTGTGATAATTCCAAAATTAGAAGCAAAGTGCTAGAAACTATGTTTTGAAAGTGCTTCGATTATGGGATTGCCTCCCGAATCGTAAACTCTTGGGACATGACACCAAACACATTGAATCTGCTAACTATTATATTTATAGCCGTTTGGTTCGTAATAACAGTTTCTGGAGGAGGACCATCCTAACTAATTCAGTGCTGTCAATTTTGTTTTGCACCATCACGATCCTTGCACGGTCAACAGGCTGAAAGCCCAATATACCCTAACCCAATGGCAACGCCTTGGGAAAACAAGCAAAATTTTGGATTTGGCCACTGACTTTTAAAGAGTGTTGCCCTACCCGTCCGAAAGGAGGTTTGCACTTTTCCGAACCTTCAATCGCGGACGGTTTTTATACTTCCATTTTACCCTGGGTGGCGCGGTCCAGAAGGCTTTTGTGCATTTTATGAACTTTTGTAAGAGACCGCTTACCCAGGGTTATTCACGGTTTTTCCTTCGGGGAATTGACTGTGAAAAGAAGTAGTTCGAATTCCAAAGGGGGATCCAGATTTGATGCTTAAAATGAACTCTTTGCACATACTAATACTCTGTTGGAGTTAAATTATTGTAGGATAATGAATTATTTTTATCTTGCTTTTATTCAGATACTAACAAAAAAAGCCGGCCACCTTTTCAGGAGTACCGGTTTTAATCTTATGATTTTTACAAATGAATTAGTTGCCTGCTCCGGCTGAACCCAATACATTGTTGATTTTGTGTTTGTAAAGATCTTTCAAAGCTTCGCGGGCTGGTCCCAAATATTTGCGCGGGTCAAACTCTGCTGGTTTGGTCGAAAATACCTGGCGGATAGCGGCTGTCATGGCAATACGTCCGTCTGAGTCGATGTTGATTTTGCAAACTGACGAAGCGGCTGCCCTTCTCAACTGTGCTTCAGGAATTCCAACTGCATCTTTCATTGCACCACCATTGTCGTTGATCACCTTGATCAGGTCGGCGGGAACCGAAGAAGCACCGTGCAATACGATCGGGAAACCTGGCATCCGTTTTTCAATTTCTTCGAGAATGTCGAAGCGGAGTGGAGGTGGGATCAATACGCCATTTTCATCCCTTGTACATTGTGCGGGAGTAAATTTATTGGCGCCATGCGAAGTCCCGATTGAGATAGCAAGTGAATCAACACCTGTTTTGTTTGTGAAATCGATCACATCTTCCGGGTTTGTATAGATTGATTTTGCGGCAACCACATCGTCTTCGATACCTGAAAGGATACCCAATTCACCTTCTACAGTTACATCGAACTGATGGGCATATTCCACAACCTGACGTGTGATTTCAATGTTTTTTTCGTAAGAATAGTGTGATCCATCAATCATTACAGAAGAGAAACCCATGTCGATACAGTTCTTGCATGTTTCAAAACTGTCACCATGGTCAAGGTGCAGAACGATGGGGATGCCAACACCATTGCTGATTTCTTTGGCATATTGGACGGCGCCTTCTGCCATATAGCGGAGCAAAGTCTGGTTTGCATAATCACGTGCACCCTTCGAAACCTGAAGGATCACAGGTGAATTCGTTTCAACACAGGCTTTGATAATCGCCTGTAACTGTTCCATGTTGTTGAAGTTGAAAGCGGGTATGGCATAACCACCCTTAACCGCTTTTGCAAACATCTCTTTCGAGTTTACCAATCCCAAATTCTTGTAGCTGATTGCCATTTGATTTAAAATTATATGATTATTAAGTGGATTTTCAACCAACGTTGGATGAATAATCCATATTCGGCACAAAGATATAAACCATTTATTTATCCATAAAATTTTTGACAAAATTTTAAACGATTATCGGATCCTATCCATCTATCAAAAAATTTATGGTGAACAACGAAGATATTGGGAATACATTGGCCAAATATTATTTTATAATTATTTTAAATAACTGATATATTGGATTTATATATTTGTTATTATTGCATAGTACTACCTAGAGGTTATGCTATGCGGAAATATATTGAGATTCAGTTTGAAGACAATTCGATCACCCCAAAATATCGTCAGATTATTGGAGCGATCCAACTCAAAATAAATGCAGGGGAGTTGAAAAAAGGTGATCAGCTTCCATCATTGAACCATTGGTGCAAACAATACGGACTATCGCAAGATACGGTTTTGATGGCTTACAACGACTTGAAATCAAAAGGGATTATTGCTTCCCAGGTTGGGAAAGGATATTTTGTCCAGCGCGAAAATTCGGATTATCAGCATAAGATTTTACTTGTTTTCGACAGGCTAACAGCGTATAAGGAAGAACTTTACGATTCGTTCAAAGATGCATTTGGAAAAGATGGAAGCGAACAGATTTTTTTTCACCACAACAATCCCAAAATGTTCCAAACCATCATTGATGGGGCAGTTGGGGAGTTTTCCGAATATGTGATCATGCCAGCCGATTGCCCGGGTGCTGACAAACATATTGCCAAACTGCCTCAAAATAAGGTATTTATCCTTGATCAGGGGAGGAAGCAATACAAGAATACCTATCCTTATGTATGCCAGGACTTTGAGCGCGATATTTATAGGATACTGAAAAAAAATACCTTGATGGTCACTAAATATAAAAGAATGGTACTTGTGATCCGTCACCTGAAATCGCATTACAAGGAGATTGCCATTGGTTTCAGGGATTTTTGCAAACAACTTCCAATTGATTATGAAGTAGTCAATGAAATCAAATCCTTTGAAATCAGACCATCTGATGCTTTTGTGGTTGTCGATGACCGCGACCTTGAGTTTTTGGTTCGTTATTCTATTGACAATCAAATAGTCTTAGGTAGTGATCTTGGGATCGTTTCCTACAATGAAACCCCGCTTAAAGGAATAGTGGCTTCAGGGATAACAACAATCTCCACCGATTTTTCCCAAATGGGCAAAAGCATGGCCGCAATGATCCTAAACCACCAAAACCTCAAAATAGATAATCCGTTCATAATCAACATTCGTAAATCATTCTGAAATATTTTATTAACCAATAAGCTGATTTTATGAAGACTACAATTCCCAGATTGCTTTGTTTTGTTTGTTTGACCACTATCGCAATGTCAGGATGTACCGGCAAGAAAGCTCCTGACATAACATGGGGCATCGTCGAAAACACTGCCTCGTTAAAAGTTTCCCCTGTTTTTGTCCCACTTGTGCCTGGTGCCGTTACACCGGAAGGTTGGATCCGCGATTGGGCCAAAGATGCTGCCAAAGGGATTATTGGTCATCTTGACGAATACTCCCCAACATTCGGTGAGGCCTGGAAAGGGTATGGTTTTAAGGCTCGTGGCGCGAAACCTGACGGTGGGGGATGGCCTTTGGAACAATGCAGTTATTGGCTCGATGGGGCTGTCAGACTGGGCTATATCCTGAAAGATTCTGCCCTCATCAAAAAAACATCCGCACGGCTCGACAATGTTGTGAATGGTGTCTTAAAAGGGGGTGAAACTTTTGTTTACTGGCTTCCCAAAAAGATGATGATCGACAGCACCCAGGGTTGGGCAGAATTCAACAGTTGGGCACATTCTCACATGGGACGTGCCTTGGTTGCTTATTATCAGGCTTCCGGGGATCCCAGAATTTTGCAGGCCCTTACAAAAGTTTACCGGAATTATGACCTCCCTATACTCAAGGAACACTTTGAAGCAGTTTCAGGTTCCGTAAATATAGATCCCATGTTGGACACCTATCTTATGACCGGAGATACGGCTATTCTGAACCGGATCAAAGCTTTTGCCGCTATGAAAAGTTATCAGGCACTTTCAGACAACTGGAATTTGAATAAACTGAATCCAGGACACAGTGTTATTTTTTACGAGAATATCCGTGTGCCTGCTTTACTTTATTTATTAACGGGAAACTCTCATGACTTAAGTGCATCAAAACAGGCTCTTGCATGGGCCGAAAGTACAGGTCTGCTCCCTGTTGGCGTTATTTCCGGCGAAGAATATCTTGCTGGCGTGGGAGCGACACGGAACATTGAAACCTGTGATGTGGCAGCTTCGATGAATACATTTTACAGGTTGCTTGAGATTACCGGTAAGGACAACTATTCCGACAAGATTGAAAGAATATTCTTCAATGCAGCGTCTGCACCTGTAGCCAGAGACTTTGCCACAATGTGCTATTACCAGAGCATGAACAGGTTCAGCAACCAGGTTCCAGGTGAAGAGCCACAATCGCCTGGAAAAGAGTGCTTTCAGTTTACAAAATTGGGCCATTCCGTATTGTGTTGTGTAGGAAACAATTGCAGGATCCTTCCAAACTACATTATGAATATGTGGATGGCAACGCATGACCATGGTTTGGCCGCTACATTATATGGCCCATGTAAGGTGAAAGCTGAAGTTGCCGGTCATGTTATGGCTGAAATTTCTTGTAAAACAAATTATCCTTTCGAGGAAGCAATTCAGATGGTTGTAAATCCTGCCCAATCAGTTGAATTCCCCGTTTACCTTCGTATTCCCGAATGGTGCAAAACTCCATCGATCAGTGTAAACGGCGAAAATATCACTATCGTAAATCAGGATGGCAACTTTATCAGGATCAACCGTAAATGGAACAAAAACGACAAGATTGATTTGGCATTGCCCATGACTCCAAAGATCGTCCATGGGAACGAAACGCCCTATCCTCAAATTGGATATTTCGAAAAATACCACAAGATGGCAAAGGATACCACCATTCACAGCCCCTATTCATGTGTCTATTATGGCCCGCTGTTGTTTTCTTTGGCCATTCCCGATATTGGGCCAAATGAGGAAGCTCCGGGTGCAAAGTTCAATTATGCTTTGGATGTGAAACCTGAGGATGCCAGTCAGCAAATTACAGTTCAGCGGAAAGCAATGCCTGAATTATGGAACTGGTCACTGGATTCACCGGTGAAGCTTACTGTCAATGCAATGGAGTTCGATTGGAAACCTATTGAAAATAAGATCCTTCCTGAAAAGCCTATCGAAAAAGGGAATCCAGTTAAAATACAGTTGGTTCCTTATGGCACAACCAAATTCAGGGTGACCATGTTTCCGGTGTCTGCCAATTCATTTAATAATAACCAAATTGCCATAAAATGAAAATCACAATTCTCCTATTCAATCTTTTGTTAATCTTAGGTTTAGCCCAGGCACAACAATCTGGTCGGAATACCCTAAGTTTAAACGGAACCTGGCAATTTGACCAGACAACAAATGCCTTTCCACCTGCAAAATTCACGCGGACAATTCCTGTGCCGGGACTTGTTCATCTTGCAGAACCCAAAATACTGGATTACGATAAATTTTTCAAACGGGCAGATAAGGTCGAAGCCAAGCAACAACACAATCTTTACGACATTGATTACACGCCCCGATACAACTGGTACAGGAAGATGGTATTTATTCCAAAGGATTTTCAGGATAAGGAGGGAATCATAACCATTAAAAAGAGCCAGTATGTGACCCAGGTTTATGTCAACGGATTCGATATGGGAACATCAATGGCTTGTTATACGCCGGTTGAATTTCCGATCACCAAAGCACTGAAGGTGGGTGTTGAAAACGAAATCCTGATTAAAGTTGGCGACCGCGTTTGGCTACCAAGTGAGGCAGCTGGCAGTACGGACAAGGAGAAAGAGCATTATTTACCCGGGATTTGGGACGATGTGGAGTTGTCGTTTACTGGAAATGTACGCATCAATCGCTTATTGGTTCTTCCATCGGTTGCCAACAAGAAAATTACTGTCAAAGCTTTGATAAGGAATTTCAAACCTGCCCAGATCTTTTATGGCGATGCAATGAGCGATTCGGTTACGCTGAATATTTCCATCGCCGAAAAGATTACAGGAAAGGTAATTGCCACTAAAAGTGAACGTTATTTAAGCAAGCGTGACAATATTTCGGAAGTGGAACTTGTGCTTCCAATCACCAAATTTACCAATTGGACGACCGACCAGCCGTTTCTTTATTTGGCAACAGCGACTTTAAAAACGGACAAGGGCATTTCGGACGAAACCGCCAAACAATTTGGGATGCGCGATTTCACCCGAAAGGGGAAGTTCTTTTATTTAAATGGCGAAAAGACCATCCTACGGGGAACCAACGTAACATTGCAGCGTTTCTTCGAGGATCCCGATTGTTCCAACCTTGTTTGGGACAAAAAATGGGTAACGAAGCTTTTGGTTGAATATCCCAAAAAGCTGAATTGGAATATGATGCGCATTTGTGTCGGAATAGTCCCTGATTTCTGGTACGATATTGCCGACGAAAATGGGTTGATGTTCCAAAACGAATGGCTCTACTGGCAAAACCATGGATGGGACGATCAAATCCGCAAGGAATATACCGACTGGGTTTGGACAGACGGCAACCACCCAAGCATCGCCATTTGGGATGCAATTAACGAAAATTGGGACAACTATATTGGGAATCAACTCATCCCCGAATTGAAAAAATTGGATCCTTCAAGAATTTGGGACTCAGGCTATATGACTGCCGATCAGATGCAATCGGACGAAATGGACGAACCCCATCCATATCAGGGTGTCATTTCATGGATACAGCCAGGAGCTAACCGTGATGTTTATCCTCTTGGTAACCTCGATTTTAAACCAGCCATTCTTCAAAAAATTCAGGAATCGGGTACTGCCCAATTGGCCAACGAATATGGGTGGATTTGGTTGTGGCGCAACGGGATGCCAAGTAAACTGACCGTCGAAACCTATACTTATTACTTGGGGAAAAACTCGACACCTGAGCAAAATTGGGAACTGCAAGCCTATTGGATGCAACTCGAAACCGAATGGCTCCGTAGCGAACCGTCCCTTGCCGGTGTATTGGCATTTTGCTATCTTGCGAATAATTATGGATATACAGGCGACTGGTTTTCAGGCAATATCCAGGATTTGAAACCGACCCTCACTCTGGATTGGTTCACTCATGCCTTTGCCCCTGCCGGGTTATTTATCAACATGACTGATGAAAGGTATATTAAAATGAATGAACCTCATCAACCGGGTTCCAATTTGATGTTCAACCTCGTTGGTGTCAATAATAATCCGGTAACCGCTACAGGGTCAGTAAAAATAAAGATGATTGATAGCACAGGGAAATCTGTTTCGGAACAAATTCAAAAGGTAAAATTGACCTCCTTCCTGCGTACTGACATTCCGGTTTCAATGACTTTACCTTCTCAACCGGGTGGTTATGTGCTGGTTGCTGAATTTACTCCCGAAAATGGAAAAACAGTTATCAGCCGTCGGTTTATTAAGATAGGAAAGAGTGAAAATTATAACTATTATAAATTAGACCCATTCTCTAAATGACACATTTACAAATACATAAACCGCCTGTTGAATTGAACATGATGGATTTTGAGATGAAAGGTGAACCAATCGTCAATCAGGTCAGGAAATTAAATGATATATCAGGGATTTTTCACGATCAGAAGGCTTTTGACGAATTGAATCCTGAAACAGAAGCTTACAAGGTCCAGATGTGGTTACCGGTTGTCGAAGGAACTGAAGGTGGATTGGCCTTTGGCAGGACTATTATTTTTCCTGGAAAAGTTGGTAATGAATATTTTATGACCAAAGGACACTTCCATGCAAAGTCCGACAGGGCCGAATTTTACTGGGGTGTTCAGGGAATAGGGATGTTGATTTTGATGGACAGGAACCGGAATACATGGGCCGAAGAGGTTTATCCCGGAAGCCTTCATTACATCGGAAGCCATCTTGCACACCGGTTGGCGAACACAGGTTCTGAAGAGCTTATTGTGGGTGCCTGCTGGCCTTCAGATGCCGGACACAACTATGAAGAAATTGCAGAAAACGGATTTTCGGCTCGTTTGGTTGAAATAGAAGGAGTCCCATTTTTGATTAATTATTAAATAATTATAAATCAATAGATTATGAAATATTTGAAATGCAGTAGAAATATTGTTTGTTTGGTTTTCTTATTTGCGATCA
>CAIYPA010000170.1 GCA_903927965.1 uncultured Bacteroidia bacterium
ACCGGCTGGCAGTAATCCTTCAAATTTAAAAGCAAAGAAAACCGGAAAGCCAAAGGTTGCCGCCTCCATTAAAAAACCTGCAAAAAAATCGGACAAATCTGAAACCCGACCTGCCAGTATTGCCGGAAAAGTCATTAAGGTATTGTCCAAAAGTAAAGTAGCGAAATACCTTATTGCCAAAGGGTCGCCCATTCTTCAAAAGGGATTTGGAGCCCTTCAGAAACTGAAACAAAATGAACAAAACCATGATGACGCTGCTGAAAAATTAATACAATCCGAAAAATCGGTTGTTATTCCGCCAAGTGAGGGTCAATCCTTAAGCAATGCAGGGCAGGTAGATCAGGTAAGCAGCCTTCCTGCTCCCGTACCCGATGAGAATAAAGCAAGGCAACAGCTTCAACAATCGCTGGCCCAGAATATCCCGCAAACGATCGAAGATGTAGATAATTTTAAGCAGGACAAAAAAGCCCAGGGGATAAGTGCCGCAGTGATGTCTGTTGTGCAAGGTAATAAAAATGCTGTCGTTACCACTTTTTCAGAGATGGGAAATACTCCCTCTCCAACGCCTCCGGAACAAACATCGGAGGAACTCCCGGCTGAAGAGATCGTACCTGTCACACCCGCATTGAATCTTGGTCAGGATGCCATAGCACCACTTCAGCAGGAACATACCGATGTTAGTAATTACGCTAAAGAAGTAGATAGTAAAATCAAGGAGGAAGGGATTACCCAGGAACAACTGGATATGGTCGATAGTGGCGACCTGGCAGAGGCAAACAAGGAAAAGAAAGGATTGGAGAAAGCTGCAAAATCAGAACCATCTGTAATTCAGAACTTTGCACTTCAGGAAACTGGCAAAGTAGAAGCTGAGTTAAAGCAAGAGGAGAATAAAGGTCGTGATGAACTCAAAAACAAACGGAAATTAGATCTTGGAAACACTGCCCAAAAGCAGAAGGGTGCAAAAAGTGCCCTTGAGAAAAAGCGGGATGAGGTAGCGAACAAGATCAATGCCATTTTTAAAAATGCTCAGGATAAGGTAGTTAAAAGATTGGACGATCTGGATTCGCAGTCGATGAAACGTTTTGATGAAGGGAATTCCAGGGCTTCTGTTGAATTTGAAAACAATGTAAACAGTGACCTTGATGTATTTAAGGCTGTCAGATACAAAGGAATACGTGGAAAATTGAGAAAGGCCAAAGATTGGTTGTTGGGAATGGAAGATTTACCAGAGGTGAAGGCGATTTTCGACAGGAGCCGCATGATCTTTGTGAATACAATCAACAAGCTGGTGGAGATTATCTCGGACGACAATAAAAAAGCGATCAAGGAATGTAAGGATCAGTTGGCCAATGCAAAAAAGCAAATTAGCGAGTTTGTTGCGAAGCTTGGTCCTGAATTGAGGGATATTGGTCTTAAGGTAGCCGGCGAGATGAACACGAAGTTGGCCGAACTGGATAATTTTGTCAGCAAAAAGGAACAGGAATTACAGCAAAAGCTTGAGGATAAGCAGAAAGCGGCCATAAAAGCCATCGATGACAAGATCGAAAAGATGAAGGAGGCCATGTCGGGGGCATTGTCCAAAATTGGCAAATTGTTGTTGATGGCTGCCAAAAAATTCTTTACCTGGGCATTACAGAAATTTGGATATGCCCTATCTGAAATTGAAGGATTTATCAACAAAGGTGTTTCGGTGCTTAAATCCATTTTCACAAAACCGTTGCAGTTTGTAAAAAATCTTGTTTTTGCTGCAACCTCAGGTTTTAAGAATTTTGGGAAGAACTTTCTTACCCATCTGAAAGATGCAATCTTCAACTGGTTGACCGGAGCTTTGGGTGGTATAAAACTCCCGGAAACCTGGGACATTTAAGGGGGTAGCGAGTGTTGCCCTGCAGGTTATAGGTATTTCTTATGAAAATATACGAACTCATCTGGTAAAATACCTTCCCGAACCCGTGATTGCCTCTCTTGAAAAGGGCTTTGATCTTGTTAAAACGTTGATTGCAGTAGGACCAATGACTGCATGGGATCAAATAAAAGAGATGGGTACCGAAATGAGGGATGCCTTTGTCGAAGCGGCAACAGAATGGGTTCATAACACCATTGTGATGAAAGCCATTGAAACCATTGGTAGCCTGTTGGTGCCAGGGGCAGGAATTATCCGGGCCATTGTTGGGATCTACGATTCGGTGATGTTCTTTGTCCAGAAAGCCAAAGATATCGCGCGGATGGTGGGGAATTTCCTAAGCTCGGTGGGAGAAATTGCAGCTGGCAATATTGGGGCCGCGGCGAGTGCCCTGGAAAATGGGTTGGCAACAGCCCTATCCCTGGTCATTGATTTTCTTGCCAGATTTCTTCATCTGAGCGGTATTTCCGAAAAAATCAAAAAGGCAATCCAGAAAATTCGTGGGAAGGTTGATGCTGCGATGGATAAAGTGGCAAGATGGATTGCAGATAAAGGGAAAAAGCTGGTGGGTGCTGCAAAAGCGGGTGCCGCAAAAATCTTTGAATGGTGGAAGGTGCGTTCCAAATTTAAAGGTAGGGATGGAAAACAACATCAAATGTACTTCACTGGGAGCGGGGCTACAGCAACTCTTACAGTTGCAACCACTCCTATGGTACTTGAAAAATTTCTGGCTCAACTTACTAATGTGGATGATGATCAAAAGGCATCACAAAGAATTGTGCTTGAAAATAAGAAAATAATTGATGATCTCAAGGAAAAGAGTAAGGGAAGCTTTGACGAAAAAGATGGTGAAATAATAAAGAGGTCACTCAAAATAATTGCTGATGAATTACCTAAATTAGGTACTGCAAAGTTACCACCCTCGGTGATTAATTGGAGAAAAAAACCATTTGGAAAAAATGTAGTCGGTACCAGGATGGTTGCCAATCCACTAAGCATTCATCCGGGTAAACATGCAGGTAGTCAGCCTTATGAGGATTCAGATTTATGGAAAGCTGTAAATCGTAGGAGTGGTACTTATGTCAAGGGACATTTGCTGAACCACCATGTACATGGCCCCGGGAATAATGAAAACCTGATCCCGATTACATACAGCCTGAATACCACGATGGAATCGAGGGTGGAGGACAAAATTAAACATGCTGTTTTAAGTGAAAATAAGGTAATAAAATATGAGGTTACCATGACATTCGGCCAGCCTGTCAGGAAGCATTTGCCTGCTGAATCGGAACTCCCCAAATCGATTGAGTTTAGTGCCACAGAAATGAAAGAACAGGATGGAAAGTGGGTAGAGACAACGAATAAGCTTCCTGTTCCTCCATCGCTACCACATAACCTTCCGGCAGATGAGAGTGTAGGGATCGTCCATGAAGAGGTAAATCTGAGTGAAGCAAGCTCCTCCCAACTTGGCGAAATACCCGGGATCGGCCCGGTTCTGGCAACAAGGATTCTTGAAGTAAAAGAAAAGCTGGGCAGAAAATTCAGGATTTACAGTGATCTTGAAAATGTCAAAGGTATTGGTGATGAAAAATTAAAATACTTAAAGGAAGAGAAATGGATCAAACTATTTTGATTACAAAAAAATCATTTTCTGAACCTATTTGATATTTTTTAAACACTAAGGCAGAATGGAATAGGATAAAACACTTTTACGTGAAAAATCAACGTTACCAGCATTTAGAAAAATTCAAACCATCAACTCCTCCTCCAATCACTCTACAATATTCCTTTCCATGCGTGAAAAGATGAGACCAATTAGGGTGATGGGTTTTCCAATGTTGAGATAGGGCTTGGCATAGCCTTGTTCTTTGATCTGGTCAATGGCAATCTTGGCAGGTTGGTTCATTTTGAATTCGAAAATAGGATAAGGGTTTTTACGCCAGAATCAAATCAACCCCAGCTTTTGTAAATTCATCCTGAAATTGGAGGCTTAAATCCTCGTTTGTAGCAATATGTTGTATGTCTGATATATAGCAAATATTGGTCAATTC
>CAIYPA010000171.1 GCA_903927965.1 uncultured Bacteroidia bacterium
AAACTGTACAGGAAGCCAGATGTAACGGCCATCTATTGCATTTTCGGGTACCCAACGGTCGGCCATAAAAATAAACTGCCCTTTCTTGCCGGGTACTGGTAGGATATAGGTGCTTTGGGAATTGTAGGTGATCTCCGCTTTTTCACCATGACAAGGGTTTCCAAGCAGGGTCCATTCACCCATCACAGAACCGGAAGTCATCAAACGTGCTGCATTTGGTGCCCAACCTGTACATCCTGATGTGATCATGAAGTACTTCCCATCCTTTTTAAAGATCGATGGTGCTTCGTTGTGACCTGCGGGGGCAACTGTCACATATTTCCCGGTAAAATCGGTGTAATCGTCGTTAAGTTCCGAAATGTGCAACGTCAGGTTTTCCTCGGAAGCATGGATGTGGTAAGCCTTGCCATCCTCGTCAATGTAAAGTGCCATATCCCGAGCCATCTGCCCTTTGGCAAAATCGCGCTGGATAAACATCCCCTCTTTGACTGCCGTTTTCCATTCTTCGGACCAATCCTTGAGTTTTTCGGTGAACTTTACAGCTTTTTGTTCTGGCGTAAAATTTGCAGGCCAAATCCCGGCATTGGGATTGAAACTTTTTTTCCAGGCATACGGACCTGTAACTTTGTCACTTACTGCAACACCAGTCATGGCGGCACTGTATCCTTTTCCCTTTAGTTCGTGGTGGAACCACATCACAAACTTTTTGGTTTTTTTGTTATAGATCACTTTTGGCCGTTCGATCACGCACCCTTTTTGCAAAAGGCTGGTCGTATCATCGGTTATTTTAAGGGCAATCCCCTCATCCTTCCAGTTGTACAGGTCCTTCGATGAATAACAATGGACCCCGACAAGTGTACTGTTACCCCTTCGACCTTCGGTTTTGTGTTCCCCAAACCAATAATAAACCCCGTTAAAATTCAGGATTCCACCACCGTGGGCGTTGATATGGACACCATTGTTATCGGGCCAGAGGACACCAGGTTTAAAAGATTTTTGCTGCGAAAAGGCGCTTAAGCCAATAAAAACAAAAAGTAAAATCAGGATCGACTTCATTTGAAAAGATTGTTAGTTTGTTTTTTGAAGGGATAAAAGTAGTCGTTTTTTGGTGTAAATTTGCATCTCAATATTTTTTTACAAATTGTAATTAAAGTATACTAGGATGAAAAATTATCTGTTTG
This sequence comes from uncultured Bacteroidia bacterium, assembly GCA_903927965.1. GTDB lineage: Bacteria > Bacteroidota > Bacteroidia > Bacteroidales > Prolixibacteraceae > JAAFHB01. The sequence goes on from CAIYPA010000171.1 coordinate 1,182, forward strand.
CTACTACGATCCTTTTTATATTACTTTTTAATGGAAATTCACAAAACACTGATAATCAGAGAATGAAAAAAGCATTAATTATTATCGATATCCAAAACGATTATTTCGAAAATGGGAAAATGCCACTTGTTGGTCCGGTGGAGGCAAGCCTAAATGCCAAGCAAATCCTGGAACAGTTTCGCAAGGAAAAATTGCCGGTTTTTCATATCCAGCATATTTCGGTCCGTCCAAATTCGACATTTCTATTGCCCGTCACAAAAGGACAGGAAATCCATGAAAACGTCAGACCAATTGCAGGTGAAAAAGTGATCATTAAGCACTTCCCGAATAGTTTCAGGGAAACTGAATTGCTGGAGGATCTTAAAAGTAAAAATATAACAGATCTCGTGATTTGTGGAATGATGACGCATATGTGCGTCGATGCAACAGTCAGGGCGGCAAAAGATTTTGGATTTAACTGTGTTGTAATTGGTGATGCCTGTGCGACGCGCGACTTGAAAATGAATGGGGAGCTAGTAAAAGCAGCAGAGGTTCACAACAGTTTTCTGGCGGCATTGAGTTCCTATTATGCATCGGTTGTCACAACCAAGCAATACCTTGGTGAAAAGTAGGATAAGGTTTAAAATTAATTTTTCTTATTTTTGGTAAAACAAATTTAATGAGTTATGCAATCACACGAAATTGATTACAGGATTATTGGACATGATGTCCAGTTGGTTGAGGTTGAACTCGACCCGAACGAAACGGTCATTGCCGAGGCAGGAGCCATGCTGTATATGGAGGATGGGATCAGTTTTGAATCGAAAATGGGCGATGGATCAAATCCGGGGGCAGGTTTTTTCGACAAGTTATTATCGGCAGGTTCAAGGCTGATCACCGGGGAATCGTTGTTCCTGACCCATTTTACCAACCGTGGATATGGCAAAAAGCATGTTGCTTTTTCTGCCCCATATCCGGGAACGATTATCCCAATTGACCTTCGTAGTTTAGGAGGAACTATTATCGTTCAGAAGGATGCTTTCCTTTGTGCCGCACTTGGGACACAAATTGCAATGAGGTTCAATAAAAAGCTAGGCTCAGGGTTCTTTGGTGGAGAGGGATTTATCCTTCAGCAACTTAGTGGTGACGGAAAGGCATTTATCCATGCCGGAGGTACTGTGATCGAACGCCGGTTGAACAATGAAACATTGCGTGTTGATACAGGATGTGTGGTTGGGTTTGAACAATCGATCGATTTCGATATTCAGCAGGCTGGCAATTTAAGGTCGATGGTGTTTGGTGGTGAAGGGATGTTTTTGGCGACTTTGCGGGGAACCGGAAGGGTTTGGTTGCAATCGATGCCTATCCGTAAATTAATTTCGCAATTGAGCAGTTTCGGTCCAAATAGCCGCAAAGAGGGTAGTGGGGGAGTCCTGAACAATTTATTCCAATAAAATAAAAGGTTTCGCGCAAAGACCGCTAAGACCGCAAAGGATCTAAAAAACAAGCCTTTGCGTAACTTCGCGTACTTTGCGAGACATAAAGAGAAAAGGTTTCGCGCAAAGACCGCTAAGACCGCAAAGAATATGATAAACAAGACTTTGCGTAACCTTGCG
>CAIYPA010000172.1 GCA_903927965.1 uncultured Bacteroidia bacterium
GAACACCCATTATGTCCCTGCACCAACACGGTCAACTGTAAATTTCCCATATTACAACAGCAATGGATACCTTGTTTTTGTTCCCGACATCGTGTATAAAACCGGTCAACCAGGGAAAGATGCATACAATTCGATCATGAGTGGAACAACTGAATTGATGAAACGCTCCTATGTCGATTCAAAAAACATGGGTCTTCAGGGTCAAAGTTGGGGTGGTTACCAAACAGCCTACATGGTTACCCAAACAGGTCTGTTTAAGGCAGCTATGGCAGGTGCACCGGTAAGCAATATGACCTCCGCTTATGGCGGTATCCGATGGGAGAGTGGAATGGTAAGGGAATTCCAATATGAACAAACGCAAAGCCGCATTGGTGGCACGCTCTGGGATAAACGCGAATTGTACATCGAGAATTCACCGATCTTTTTTGTTGACCGGATTACAACGCCATTGTTGATCATGAGCAACGACAACGATGGGGCAGTTCCGTGGTACCAGGGTATCGAATTCTTCACTGCATTGCGCCGGCTTGGGAAACAAGCATGGCTACTTTGCTACAATGGGGATGAGCACAACCTGACAAAGAGGCCAAACCGACAGGATCTCTCAATCAGGATGGGGCAGTTTTTCGATCATTTTCTGAAAGGTAAACCTGAACCAAAATGGATGAAAGAGGGGATACCTGCAGTACAAAAAGGGAAAGACCCTGGTTATGATTTGTAAACAGTGACGTTTAACTTGCTAATTCAGGTTGTATGCAGTCATTTCATGGAATACCCGAAAAGGAACTGATCAACCGTCTTATCAATGGTGACCAAACCGCCTTTGAACTGTTGTTCCATGCTTATTATCCTGGCTTGGTTGTTTATGCAGCACAATTTACGTTCGACAAGGATGAAGCGGAAGAGATTGTACAGGATTTCTTCGTCCGGTTCTGGCAAAAACATCAATCGGTCCAACCCCATGAATCCCTTAAAAACTATTTCTTTTCCGCTGTAAAAAATAGAAGCATTAATTATTTGAAACATAAAAAGATAGAGGAATATTATATCCGACAACTCAGCGGGATTTCGGAAAATCACCTGGTTTACAATCAGGACTTGTACTCTACTTCTGAACTTCAGGAAAAAATAAAGAATTCAATCTCACTTCTACCTGAAAGATGTCGTGAGATTTTTACAATGAGCCGGATCCAAGGATTGAAAAACGAAGAGATCGCCCTTCAACTTAACCTCTCCAAACGGACAGTTGAAACGCAGATCAGTCATGCTTTGAAAGTTTTGCGTGTTGAACTAAAGGAATATTCAGGATTGCTGATCATTCTGGGATTAATCACATATTAAAAAATAACTCTATTTGGTGGATAGGGTTATGCCGACCATGAAAAAAGTCTTGTCAATTTGTGGATTGACCATTACTGTTGTATGGATAGGAAGTGAAAATTTATCAGACTCCATCGTTTCATAAGTAGCAGTAAGACTGATATTTACTACACCTCCCTTATCGCCATAAGAACCAGCAGAAGGAGTCATGCCAACATTAAAATCCAAAGGGATAAGGCTTTTGTTACAAAAAATGTAACCCAAGTCAATATAACTTGCATCATCGTGGATAACATATTTATTGAAGCTGGCATGTAAAGGAAATTTTTCGCCTCCTTTATAGGACAAAGTTATTTCGGAAGAATTCCCATAATCGCGTATATTGTAATTGGTGAAACCGAGTCCAAAATTATTTATCGTGCACTTGGCATAGAGATCATATTCATAATAATTGGTCTCCGCCTCATTGTTATTGCTCAGACCATAGCTTGCCCAGGCTCCGACTTCCAGAAATTTATAATTGAGACTTGCATAGGGTTGGAAATGGGCACAATCACCTCCAATGTTCAATCCACGCCACAGGTACCGGCTGACCATGTCTGTTCCAAGACCTATACCCAGGCCTTTACTTTCTTGTGAATACAAAATGGTGCTTTGAAGTGTTAAAAAAACCACAACAACAGCTTTAAAAAAATCCTTCAGTTTCATCATGATTGTTTTGGAATTAATTATATAGTTAATTAAATGGTCAACTTTATGGCTATTTTACAAATTTAAAAGAAAAAATGTCAGATAATCAAGAAAATTGGTGGATTGTTTGGACACCTTTAAAATTTAAGGAAAATAGGTTATAACTTTGGAAAGCAATTATTCCTTAAACCCATATAAATGAAAACGATCCTCTGTGTTTTATTGTTATTGGTTATCTTGGTTGACAATTCATTTGGACAATGGTACTTTAAGAAGTATCATGTTTCGGACATTGGACTGTTGTCCGATCAACAACTTCAGGAATCTCTAAAAGATTCAAAGTCCAATTTGCTTGGGTCGATTATTGTTGCCGGATTGGGTGGGGGCGTTTGTCTTCTGGCAGCTAATCAGCAATTTGAATTACCTGATCATCCGACACTTTTAGAGCAGGCAATTGGGAAAAAAGGGATGAACAATATTGCTTATGTCACAGGTGCAGGTATGGTTGTAGGTGGCATTATAGCATTAATCAGTTTTGAAGGTAGGATTGGGAAACTCAAATTGGCACTGAGCAAAAAAAGAGTAACA
>CAIYPA010000173.1 GCA_903927965.1 uncultured Bacteroidia bacterium
ATTATCAATTAGTTAATTAAATTAACTAACCCGCTGTGAATCAGACTTGTAAAATTTATAAATTGTATATAACTGTTTATAAGGTAATTATAAATGCCAAAAATCCAAATATTATACCTGACAAAATGCAACTTGGGTTAATACTTCAACCTGTTTTACAGTGGGGTAATTCACCTGCTGGTGGTGGAAGTTTCTGGGCTATTACGAATTGGTTTGTTGGTTCACCTGAAACCGGAATTGCACTTCACGGTCCATTGGTTCAAGTTAATTCAGGAGACATTCTTCAAGGTATTATGACTTTACAAGGTCAGTCAGGAAACAAATTCAGTTATCGTTCATCATTCAATGGCTTTCCCTCATGCGACTTATCTATTTCTGATATTGAAGAACTAACTTGGGCAAATGAAACATTGGAGTGTTACGGACTAAAGCAATTTTCAGATTATCCGAATACACAGTTAACAGCAATGACTAATATTGAAATACGAGTAGGTGAAGCACAATCACTAATACAATGGTTGCCTCATAATAATGTTACTGATAACGGTCAACATTGCTCAATAATAAGTAACGCATCTCCCAACGGAAGTGTAACTTTATGTTATAGAGAGCAACTTGCTTAAACACTTCAATAAACATTAATGTGTAAATATTAATTATTTATTTAGTGATAGTCTCACCCTTCGTGAGGCTATCACTAATCACAATCAATCAATTAATTATCTGCTTACCGAATACGGCCTATCACCTACCAACACGCCCCTTTAAACCGCGGGCTGGTTTTCCATAACGTACTTTATCGTTCCACCATTCGTTAACTCTTTATAAGTTAAATAGTTCCTTGTAAATGGCTGGCCATTTAGGGTGGAGGATTGTATGTATTTGTTGGACAGTGAATTACCATTTGCCTCTATCACAAGGGTTTTGCCATTTTCGAGGTGGAGGGTCATTTTGGGGAACAGTGGGCTGCCAATCACATATTGGTCGGTGCCGGGACAAACGCTGTACAAGCCCATCGCACTGATCACATACCATGAGGAGGTTTGCCCCTGGTCTTCGTCGCCGGGATAGCCATCGGGACCAGAGTTGTACAATTTGCTCATCGCTTCACGTACCCAATACTGCGTTTTCCATGGGGTGCCGGCGTAGTCGTACAGATAGATCATGTGCTGAATGGGCTGGTTTCCATGTGCATACTGTCCCATGTTGATCATCACCATCTCTGTCATCTCGTGGATCACCCGTTTGTAGGTGCCAACTTTAAAGGTGTTGGGAACTGAAAAGACAGAATCGAGCTTGGAAACAAAGTTCTTGTCGCCTCCCATCAGGTTGATCAATCCCTGGATATCATGAAAGACCGACCAGTTGTAATGCCAGGCCGAACCTTCGGTATATGGGCCGCCCCATTCGGTGGGATCAAAATCCTTCACCCAATTGCCTTTTGAATCCCGCCCCCGCATAAAACGAGTTGAGGCATCATAGACATTCTTGTAATTGAAAATCTGCCGTTTAAAGATATTTTCATAATACGAATCACCTGAAAGCCTTGCTATTTCCATGGCACAGAAGTCATCATAACAGAATTCAAGTGTTTTTGCTACAGCCTCCCGATATTCAGGGTAGGGGACATATCCCAATGCAAAATACTCTTTCGAGCCATCCCTTCCGTTCGATGGACCATAAGGTCCTTTGTTGGTGGCTTCGTGGTACATCGCTTCCAGTGCCTTCTTCGGATCAAAAGTTCTGATCCCTTTCGCATAAGCATCGGCCAAAAGCGAAGCGGCATGATTGCCTACCATCCCATCGCTATGTCCCGGAAAGGACCAGGATGGGAGCCAGTTGCTTTGCTCATAAGCATCCACCAACGATTTCACATAACGGCCATGCATTTCGGGATGCAGCAAAATATTGAGCGGGAATTGTGCCCTGAAGGTATCCCAGAAACCGGTATCCACAAACATGTACCCTTCGTGGACCTTCCCATCATAAGGACTGTAATAGATTGGCTGCATGTTGGCATTGAACTCATAAAAATGACGCGGGAAGAGCATCGAACGGAAAAAACATGAATAGAATGTGGCTTTTTCTTCAGAAGTACCACCCTCAATTTCAACTTTACCTAATTGTTTCTCCCATGCTTTGGCTGCGGCGGTTTTGGCATCTTCAAGGGTCTTTAAACCTGCAAATTCATGCTTAAAGTTTAGTTCCGCCTGTTCAGGACTGATAAACGAGGAGATCACCCTGGCTTCCACTTTGGCTCCCTTGGCAAATTGGATATAAGCCCCAATGTAATTGTCTTCGGCTTCGGCATTTCCAGGACTCAATTCGCCGTTCTTGTTTTTCCAGGTCCCATAAGTCGAAAACGGCTGATCGAAATAAATCACAAAATAGTTGGCATATTCTTTAGGCAATGAGCGGTTCCCGTTTTTGCAGTAACCAACGATTTTCTTCTCTTTGGGAAAAATCTTCACCATGCTTCCGCCACTGTTTCCGTCAACAATCACATAGGAATCTTTCCCTTTTGGAAAGCTGAACCGGAAATAGACGCCACGTTCCGTCGGCGACATCTCGGCAGTTATTTTGTTGTCGAACTTTACCCTATAATAGTGTGGGTGGGCACTTTCATTTTCGTGACTGAACTTTGCCGCACGCTTGAACTGATCGACCACCAGATCGCCTGTAACCGGCATCAATGAAAAGGCGGCATAATCGTTTGTCCAGGAACTACATTGGTGCGTCTGCCGGAATCCACGGATGGAGTCTTTCGGGTATTGGTAGATCCAACCATCCCTGTTGAGCCCTGTCTGGGGTGTCCAGAAATTCATTCCCCATGGCAGTGCCAACGTTGGATAGGTATTCCCATGGGTCAGTTCAAATTTGGAATTGGTTCCCTGTAAGGTATTGACAAAATCTACAAGGCTTTTCTGAGCTTGCAATTCAATGGAATTGATTAGGACCAAACATCCAAACAAAAGTTGGACAATTTTGGGATTTAGATGAATGGTGTCTCTTTTTTTCATGATTAAAGCTTTTTTTATATGATTTTGAATATAAATACATTATCATTTAATTACTTAGTTATTAGTTTTCTTGTTCTATTTGTGTACCGAAAATTTGTAGATAGTTTGCGACTTAAATGTTTCCCCTGGCCTTAAAATGGTATTCGGAAATTCTGGCCGGTTGGGCGAATCGGGAAAATGTTGTGTTTCGACACAGAATGCACCATATTTTGCCATAGGTTTCCCATTTCGACCTATAATCTTATCGCTTAGATAATTACCAGTATAAAACACAAGGCCTGGCTCGGTCGAATAGACCTGTATTGTCCTCCCACTCGATGGTTCATAGGCATTTGCCACCAAAGATAACCTTCCTTTGGTATTATGCAAAACATAGGTCAGGTCATAACCATTACCACCCTTTATTTCTTCTATTCCTTTGCCTATCAATCTAGGGTGGGTAAAGTCGAAAGGTGTTCTCTTGACTTTCAGGATCTTGCCGGTAGGGATCAGGTCGTTTGTCGCATCAAGGTACTTGTCGGCAAAAATCGTCAAATGGGTGTTTACTACTTTGGTTTCCATGCCTCCCGAAAGGTTAAAATAGGTGTGGTTCGTCAGGACAACCGGTGTTGCTTTATCAGTTGTAGCAGTGTAATCTATCTTGAGTTCGTTGTTATTTGTGAGACAATAGGTTACAATTACTTTTAAATTCCCTGGGTAACCCTCTTCACCATCTTTGCTGAAATAAGTCAATTGAAGGGCAATCCAATTATTTCCATGTATTTCCATTATTTCCCATATCCTTTTATGAAATCCCAGCACGCCCCCATGTATGTTCGACGTAAGGTTGTATTCCTTCCCATCGAGCTTGAACTTTTTATTTGAAATTCGTCCGGCAACCCGCCCCACACAAGCCCCCAATAATGCATTCATAGATCCAGTATAAGATTTAAGGGAATCGAAACCTAGCACCACGCTTCCCATTTTCCCATTTTTATCCGGGGTTAGGATTTCGGTAATCGTGCCTCCGAAATTGATCACCCTGACCATCATTCCCTTGTTGTTCGTGAGGGTATATTGGTAAATCTTTTGTCCTTCCGTTTCACCGAAAAACGATTTCGCAATGGAGGGCTTTTCTGTTTTGTTGCGTGAGAATCCGGATGGTTTGGACAACTTTGCTCCTGATTCTGCATGGACTTGAATGGTCCCTAACAGAAAGCAGAACGTGAAAATGAATCCTCTCAATAATCTTTGCATAATCAATTAAATTGAAGATGAAATCAATCTTACACTTCTCAAAGCCAAACCCTAAAAATAGACCACCCTTTTCCTTTTGATCCTAAACAATTTGGAAAGTGGACTATGTGTATCTGTTTTCCCAAGCGATATGACACCATAAAGTACTTTTGCGGGATCAAAATCGGGGTGTACCGGAATAAATACCTGGTTGTTTTCGGTAGTTGCAAATACTCTTTGTTTGTACCCACCTTCCGGAAGTTGAACAAACACAAGTACTGCAAACTTCTGTGATCGAACAGGTTGTACTTGGGGAATTTCCCACGAAAGTTCCCAACCTTCTTTGGTCCTTTTCACTTTAAACTGTTGTGGGACTGGCAAGTCCATATCCGTTAAAGCATCGAAACCAATACTGTCGGGCTTTTGGGTTCTGGTTTTCTCAGAATTGGTAATTCCATTTTGGGCAACAAATGTTTCAGCCGATTGGATATCCTCTTTTGGCAGCTTTACTGGGTTCCTTAAACTAAAGGGGATATCGACCTTGCTGCTCAGTAGGTTGCTGTTGAGTACGTTGAGTTCCGCAGTTGAAAGTTTGACAAGATGGGACGCACTGTACAATGCAAAACCCCTCACATTCTCGTATTTTCGCAGGATCGAAATTTGCTGGCTGATCTCCTTCGGATTGGTAAATGTTTTGGCGCTGCCTGTCGATTTGTACAATGCCTGTCCCAAATAGAGCGGTTTGCCGAAACTGTGGTCATTCCACCATTTCGCTAGATCTGAAAAATCGCCAAACCGGTTTCCCTGTTCCCAGTACAATTGGGGGATAACATAATCGATCCAGTTGTTGGAAAGCCATTTGTAAACATCGGCATACAAATCATCATACGAGGTGGTTGCCTTTTCGCCGGGAGAACCCTGCGGGTCATCTTTCCTGTTCCGCCAAACCCCAAAGGGGCTGATCCCCAATTTAACCGAAGGTTTCACAGCCTTGATACTGTCGTGGATTGCCTGAATGAACAGGTTGATATTTTCGCGCCTCCAATCACCCAACCGGTTGGGATAGAACTTCTTCCCATATTTGCTAAAGGTTTTCTGATCGGGGAATTTTTTCCCCTTTACAGGATAAGGATAAAAGTAATCATCGAAATGAACTGCATCAATGTCGTATTTCCGCACAACTTCCATGATTACTTTGAGCAGATGGCTCCTTACCTGGGGGAAACCTGGATCAAAAAATACTTTTTTGTCGTAAGGGTGAAGATAACCCGGATTTTTTGCGGCAAAACTTTTTGGATCGAGAGGATAAACTCCTGTGTTCCTTACCCTGAAAAGGTTGAACCAGGCATGCAATTCCATCCCTTTTGAATGGCAGAGCTCAATGGCAAAATCGAGAGGGTCGAATAATGGAAGCGGTGATACCCCTTGTTTACCGGTCAGAAAAATGGACCAAGGCTCTGTCTTTGAAGGGTAAAAAGCATCGGCGGCAGCCCGAACCTGAAAAATCACCACGTTCAGGTGCAACTGTTCGATCTGTTCGATCAACTTTATCAGTTCTTTTTTCTGAACATCGACGGGAAGCCCTGGGGCTGAGGGCCAGTCGATGTTATTGATTGTGACAATCCAAACCCCCCTAAACTCATTGGGGGGAGTATTGTCTGCCAGACTTTCTTTTACAAGGAGTATCTGGAGTGAAAGGAATAAAGCAAACAGTGAAACCTTTACGAAACGGAAGCCGCAATTTTCACAACCTGAAAATAAGACCAAATATCTGATAATGAATTTATTATAAGGTTATTGAATCATGGGTAGTACTTCACAAAAGCTTCCATGGCTTCGTACTCTGCCATTCCAAGTTGGTCGTATAGTTTCGCGGTGGTGCGGTTACGGAACTCTGCCCTTTCCCAAAACTCACGTTCGTCTTCGCCCATAAACATGGCGCCTTCCTTTTGTGATTGGTGCCGTAAGATGGCTTCTCGTTTTCTGGAAAGCTCAACGGGACTGATCGGAACAGCCATCTCAATTTCGTGAGCCTCCCATTCTGCCCAGGCTCCCCTGTACAACCAAATCCAGCAGTTTTTCATCCACTCCTGCTCTTTCAAATTTTCAAGCGCTATCAATACAGCATCAAGACAAACACGATGTGTTCCGTGTGGATCGGAAAGGTCACCTGCTGCAAAAACCTGGTGAGGTTGAATGGTCTCAAGGAGATTTTTAATGATGTTGACATCCTGTTCCCCAATCGATGATTTTATTTTCATTCCGGTTTCATAGAAAGGAAGGTCAAGGAAGTGCATATTTTCCTCTGGAATTCCAAAATAGCGAAGCGCTGACCTTGCTTCCATCCTTCTTATCAGCCCTTTGACTTTCCTTAAATCAGGGATATCAATCTGGTTTTCTTTCTTGTTTCTGATAAAATTAAGAACTTTAAGATATTGTTCTTCTGCCTTTGGGTTGTTGTAGTCGTAATAAGTTGAATATTCGTGGTGGAATCCGAGGAACCTTGTTACATATTCGTCGGAAACTGCAAAATTGCCCGAAACTTGATAGGCAACATGCACTTCATGCCCTTGTTCTACCAAACGAAGCAAGGTGCCACCCATCGAAATAACGTCATCATCGGGGTGGGGACTAAATATGATGATCCTTTTTTTAGCCGGTTCTGCACGTTCGGGCCTGAAAGTATCGTCAACATTGGGTTTACCTCCTGGCCAACCCGTTATGGTATGTTGTAAATCATTGAATACCTTAATGTTGATGATGTGTTGTGCCCCAACGGTTGCCAAAAGGTCGCTGAGTCCGTTATCATTGTAATCCTTTCCCGTCAATTTTAAAATCGGTTTTTTTGTTTGTCCACAAAGCCAGAGTACTGCTTTTCGCACCAACTGGTCATCAGTCCAGTCAAGACTGTCGAGCAACCAGGGAGTTTTAATTCTGATCAGTTGTGAGGAAGCACTGCTATCGAGGATAAACTTAACGTTGTTGTGGTGTTGCAGAAATGAAGCAGGTATCAGACTATCAGGATCTTCCTCGACAGCTTTCTGCACAACCTTGGCCTTGTACTCACCAAATGCAGTTAGAATGATTTTTCTGGCACTTAAAATTGTATCGATGCCCATGGTGATCGCCCTACGTGGAACATTGCCAAATCCCTGGAACTGGTTCGCATCTTCCTGACGCGTTACCGGGTCAAGTGTTATGATACGCGTCCGGGTATTTCGCCCTGAACCTGGCTCATTAAATCCGATATGGCCGGTCCTTCCAATTCCAAGCAACATCATGTCAATTCCACCCGCATCGGCAATTTTTTTCTCGTAATCGCGGCAATAGTCATGAACAGTCTCAAGAATGATTGTCCCATCCGGAATATGAATGTTCTGGGGAAGAATATCAATGTGGTTCAACAAATGGGTCTTGATGTATTGATGGTAACTTTTTAATGAATGCGATGACATTGGGTAATACTCATCAAGGTTGAAGGTGATCACATTTTTAAAGCTCAGCCCTTCTTCTTTATGGAGCCTTGCCAATTCGGCATAAACCCTTATCTGCGTGGAACCTGTGGAAAGTCCTATTACACAGTTTTCTCCATTCCTTTGTTTTTCCCTGATTATTTCAGCTATTTCAGCAGCAACTACGATTGAAGCTTCTACGCTTTCAGAATAAATATAGGTAGGGATTTTCTCATACTTGGTCAACATATCCCTATGGGTGAGATTTGTTGGAAGACACGACAAATAGTTGTCGAAGATAGGATTATTGCTCTGAAGCTTGTTCGTAAGGTCCATGATGTAATATTTACTAAGTTCTGAAGATCTTTAAATTATTTTACCCTGCTAAACTAACAAAAATATTAAAATTCCCATCAATTAAATTCACCGGCTTTGTACCTCTTGATAATATGCTCGATCATGGCATCATCTTCAGGATCAAAAGTCGATTTCAGGTTCGCTCCAAACATGAAAGCCGCTGACTGCCATAATATTGCATTGAAGCTACCGCGATAAGTTTTAATCAAATCGTATGGCGTCTTTCCGGTTTCACGGTCAATCAGCTTGAGCAACAACCTCCCCTGCCGTACATCTAGGGTCTTCAACGTATCAATATAGGTATGGTAAACATAGCTCTGGTACCATTTCAAATAAGCCTTTTTCTTGGATTTATCGTTATAGATACTGTCGATTTCGGCATTGACCAACTTTAGTTCACTCCCAACGACCATTGCGAGCGGATAAACTTTCAGGACATCTACCTGTAACTGGGAATATTTTTTCTCCTCCCTTTTGTTTTTGAACGGATAGTGGCGGATGATTTCAATTTCATCGAGGTTAACATGAAAAACGCTGTCTTTTATGGGGAAGATAAAACCTTTAAAACCTCTCGCAGCAGCTTCGGCTTCCCTTTTTTTCTGCAATTCAACCCTTTTGTTTTGGGCATTCAATGAAAAATTCCCTAAAAAAAATAAAATAATGATTGAACTTATTACTTTTACCATATTTACCATTTAATCCGCAAATTTAGTAAATTTCTTATTTATGATAAAATTTAATGTGGTTTGCCTTTCCTTGCTGGTTGCAATTGCCTGCCACGCTAAACCAATACCGTTGATCCGGTATGTGAACCCCTTTATCGGGACTATCTTTGAGGGAAATGTTTATCCAGGGGCAACGCTTCCCTTTGGAATGGTGCAACTTAGCCCTGATAACGGTCTCACAAAAGAGAACAAATATGAAGGCTACTGTTCGGGATATTCATACACAAAGAACATGGTCAAGGGATTTAGCCATACCCACTTAAGCGGCACGGGCCGTCCCGATCTGGGCGATATTTCCGTTTTGCCCATGGTGGGACTTGAACCCAACACAAAGGATATCCGAAGCGATATTTCTCACCAGGAAGAAGGGGCAAGTCCCGGTTATTATTGGGTCATGTTGAAAACTTTTGGGATTAAGGCAGAGTTGACTGCCACTCAAAGATGCGGTTTTCACCGTTATACTTTTCCTGAAAGTTCACAATCGATGATCCGTTTCGACCTGGCTTATGGTGCAGGGGACGATGCCACTGTTGACAGTGAGTTTAAACAAATCGATGCAACGACCTTCGTTGGATACAGGATCTCCAAATCGTCATTTACAAAAGATCAGCGTGTTTATTTCGCAGCAAAAATCAGCAAGCCAATCGCTAAAATGGTGCTTTATCGCGATAGTGTGATTGTAAATGGGAGCAATGAAGCGAAAGGAAAAGATATTAAGGCCTGTCTGCTTTTCAACACAACAAAAGATGAAAAGGTGATGGTCAAAGTTGGCTTAAGCACAGCGAATGTTGAAGGTGCCATGGCTGGATTAAAAGAGACAGGCGAATGGGATTTTGATGCCGTCAAGAAAAAAACTGAAGGGATCTGGGAAAAAGAATTGGGAAAGATTAAGATCACTTCGAAGGATGAGAATTTTAAAACAATCTTTTATACAGCACTTTACCATAGCTATCTCTCCCCGATATTGATAGACGATGCTTTGGGGAAATATCGGGGTATCGATAAGCAAACAGTCAGGGATGGACGGAATATTTATGCAATCCATTCATTATGGGATACTTACCGTGCAGCCAATCCGTTGTTCACTTTGACTCAGGAAAAACGTGTCCCAGACATTATCAATTCATTTCTGACTTTTTACCATCAGTATGGACTTTTACCGGTTTGGGATTTGTATTTTTCTGAAACAAATACAATGAAGGGTTACCATGCCGTTGCTGTTGTGGCAGATGCGATCCTCAAAGGTTTTAAAGGTTTTGATGTTCATGAAGCCTATGTTGCCATGAAAGCAAGTGCGAACCAAAACATCCGTGGCACAGATTGGTACAGGAAGTTGGGGTATATTCCAATGGATAAAGATGATGGGAGCGTGACTTCAACCCTTGAATATGCCTTCGATGACTGGTGTATCGCCCAGGTTGCCAAAAAATTAGGAGAGGAATCAGATTATCGGATTTTTATGAAACGGAGCGAATCATGGAAAAACCTTTTTGATCCCGCAATATCCTTTATAAGGCCCAAAGATGTAAATGGCAATTGGGTCACCCCTTTTAACCCTTTAAATGAAAGCATTGGAAAAATCCGCGCATATGACGAGGGAAATGCCTGGCAATATACCTTCTATGTACCGCAGGACGTTTACGGATTGATTGGTAAATTTGGCTCAAAAGAGAAATTTTCCCAAAAAATAGATTCCCTGTTTACGCTTTCACCTCCAAAAGATCAGGCAATCTGGCAATATGACGGGTACATCGGACTGGTCTGGCATGGGAATGAACCCTGCCACCATATCGCTTACCTTTACAATTACGTCGGCCAACCCTGGAAAACCGCAGAAAAGGTGAGGCAGATTTGCGCTTTCTACCTTAACAAACCCAGAGGTTTATGTGGGAACGACGATTGTGGCCAGACCAGTGCCTGGTATATCTACAGTGCCATTGGCTTTTATCCGGTGAACCCTGCAAATGGTGAATATGTGATCGGTACTCCCCTGGCAGACAAATCAGAAATGACTCTATTAAGCGGGAAACACTTTATTGTAAAAGCTGAAGCACTTAGTGACAAAAATATCTATGTACAGAAAGCAACCCTCAATGGGAAGCCTTACAGCAAAACATACATTAAACATGCCGATATCTTGAAGGGTGGCGATCTGGTCCTTTATATGGGGCCTCAACCTTCATTGACCTGGGGTACCAAGGATGATGATTTTCCACATTAAGAATTAGAAATTTTAATTTTTAGAAATATGAAAAAAATAATTTTAGGCCTGAGTGCCTTACTTATGAGCCAATTAACAATGAAAGCACAGGAAAACCTAAATTACCAGAAGCCATCGCGCGAGATCCTTGAATTGGTCGATTATGAGAAGGCCCCTTCTGTTTCAATGGATGAAAAAAAGGAATATATGGTCCTTTCGTATCAAAATACCTACAAGACACTCGATGACTTGAATCAGGAAGAGCTGCAGTTGGGGGGACTGCGCATTAACCCGGTCACAAACATTTCAAGTTCCATGACCTATGTGGTCAATCTGAAAGTTCGTAAAGTTTTGGACCAGAACCTGATGCAGGTACAGGGATTGCCGGCCAACCCTCGCATTGCCAATCTGGCATGGTCGCCCGATGAGAAAAAAATGGCTTTTACCAATACCACATCCAATGCTGTGGAACTTTGGGTGCTCGATATTGCAACGGCAACTGCAAAACGGATCACGGATAAACCGCTCAATGCAAATCTTGGAAGGCCCTTCAGTTGGTACAAGGATAACCTGCATTTGTTAATCAAAGTGATTGCAGCCAACCGTCCGGCATTGATCGATTCAAAAAAGGGAATTCCTTCTGGTCCGATTATTTCCAATAGTGTTGGTGTAAAGGCTCCGAACCGTACTTATCCCGACATGTTAAAAAACAAAACCGATGAATTCAATTTTGAAATTTTGGCCACCTCAGAAATCTACAAAACGGATTTGAATGGACATTTGGAGTTGTTTATGGGAAAAGCAATGTATGCAGGTGAAAATTTTTCCCCAGATGGTAATTACCTGATGATTAATACGATACTTAAACCATTTTCATACCTTGTCCCACTGAACCGGTTCCAGTCAAAAAGTGTGGTTTATGATTTGACAGGCAAGGAGATCAAAGTGGTTAACGAAGTGCCATTGAATGAGGTACTTCCAAAAGGGTTTATGGCAGTTCGTAAGGGACCGCGCAACATGAGCTGGCGAAACGACACTCCATCATCGCTTTATTATGTAGAAGCCCTTGATGAAGGGGATCCCCAAAATAAGGTGGAATTTAGGGATGCTGTTTATCAATGGGATGCACCTTTTACAACCAAACCTGTATTGATGGCCAAAACAATCGACCGGTTTGCAGGGATCATCTGGGGCAATGCGACACTTGCGGTGATGTACGATGACTGGTTCGATACAAGGAATACACGCACCTATCTTTTTAACCCTGGCAACGCGGGTCAGACTCCGCAGGTCATTTCTACCCGAAATTCGCAGGACATCTATTCCGATCCGGGAAATTTTGAAACAAAGAAGAACCAGTTCTTCTGCGACGTCTTGCTGTTCGACAAAGACAATCTTTTCCTGATCGGTGACGGTTATACAAAAAATGGACAGTTCCCTTTTGTGGATCAACTCAACATTAAAACCCTGAAATCCAATAGAATTTATCAGTCCTCATATACCGATAAGCTCGAAAAGATCTTTTCAATTCTTGATGTAAAAAAGGGAGACCTGCTTGTTCAAATCCAGTCTAAAGCGGATTATCCTAACTATTATCTCAGAAACATTAAGAAAGCCAATCAGCTAACAACCCTTACCCAGTTTCCCAACCCATTCAAAAGTATTGCCAATGTTGAGAAGACTTTGATCAAATACAAGCGTAAGGATGGTGTTGAACTATCCGGCACTTTGTACCTCCCGGCAGGTTACGACAAAACCAAAAAGGAGAAATTGCCACTGTTGATCTGGGCTTATCCAGCCGAATACAAGGACAAAAGCAGTGCAGGGCAAAGTTCTTCCAATCCGAACGAATTCACCTTTCCATATTATGGGTCGTTCGTCTATTGGGTAACCAAAGGATATGTAGTTTTGGATGATGCCGCATTCCCAATTATCGGGGAAGGGAATACCGAACCCAATGACCATTTTATCAGTCAGTTGGTGGACAATGCCGAGGCTGCCATCAATGCCGTTGACGAATTGGGTTACATCGATCGTAAAAAAGTAGGGGTGGGTGGACATTCTTATGGTGCTTTTATGACAGCCAATCTATTGACTCACTGTAACCTGTTTGCCTGTGGTGTTGCGCGCAGCGGGGCTTACAACCGCACACTGACCCCATTTGGATTTCAGAATGAACAACGGAACTACTGGGAAGCTCCCGAAGTGTACAATACAATGTCTCCTTTTATGAATGCCGACAAGATGAAAACTCCACTGTTGTTGGTCCACGGAGATGCCGACAATAATCCCGGAACATTTACATTGCAAACTGAACGTTATTTTCAGGCATTAAAGGGATTGGGTGCACCAGTTCGGATGGTGTTACTTCCTAAAGAAGCACATAGTTATGTTGCAAAGGAAAATATTTTGCACCTTTTGTGGGAACAGGACCAATTTTTCGAAAAATACCTCAAACATTAAAATAATTTGTAATTTTTGATAAAATCCAAATTTAATTTCTATCATTGCGTTAAGAAATCATTAAGAGGCTTCGGATTATTTATTATTTCTCAAACTAACTGATTGGTTTATATTGTATTATTACGATAGTTGAACAATAACATCTTCAACTGTCAATTAAAAAGGATTAAATGGCATTTCAAGTTCCCTCCTTAAAAATCGGACAATTGGAAATTAACCCACCCATCATTCAAGGGGGAATGGGTGTGCGGGTTTCCGGATCAGGATTGGCTTCAGCTGTTGCCAATGAAGGCTGCGCTGGCATTATTGCAAGCGTTGGATTGGGTGGTTTTGAGTACGCCCGAGCTTCAGATTTTGTAAAGATCAATAACGAGGCTTTGCGAGAGAGGATCAGGACAGCACGATCGTTAAGCAAAGGAGTAATTGGTGTTAATGTAATGGTTGTGCTCTCAAACTATGAACAATTGGTCCAGGTTTGTGTGGATGAAAAAGTGGATATGATCATCTGCGGCTCAGGCCTCCCACTTGATCTTCCAAAACTTACCGCCGGATCGGGTATAAAACTGATTCCAATCGTTTCATCTGCAAGGGCTTTTAGCATCATATACAGGAAATGGAAGCAAAATTACAACCATGTACCGGATGCAGTAATCCTTGAAGGACCGCTTGCAGGGGGACATCTTGGATATGATTTCAAACAGTTGGTTGAAGGTACTGCCCCAACTCTTGAATATTTGGTGAAGGAGTTGGTGGACTATGTAAAAACACTTGATGAGGAAATCCCTGTCATTGCAGCCGGGGGAATCTATACTGGTGAGGACATTGCCCGGTTTCTTAAAATTGGGGCAGCCGGGGTTCAGATGGCAACCCGTTTTGTTTGTACCCATGAATGTGATGTGGCAGAAAGTTTCAAACAGGCTTATATCCACGCTAAGAAAGAGGACATCACCATTATAAAAAGTCCGGTAGGATTGCCAGGAAGGGTCATTGAGAATTCGTTTGTTGACAAGATCAAAGCGGGAGAGACCATTCCTTTCAAATGTCCCCATCATTGCCTGCGTTCCTGTGATCCGAAGGTCGCACCTTATTGCATTGCCAAAGTGCTGGTTACGGCCTCCAAAGGTGAGCTGATCGATTCATTTGTTTTTGCCGGTGCCAATGCTTACAGGTGTACAGAGATTGTATCGGTAAAGGAATTGATCGATGAACTCAAAAAAGAGTTGGCGGAAAATTTATAGGATTTTAACCTACTGAAAAACGATGTTCAGCCTTTTATGGGGGTTGGACTTCGTTTTTTGCTTGTAATCTGGCTTGTACGAAGTTGTTGGCTAACTGACTGGTTTCATCCAGATCAACTGCTTTTCAACATTGTCGTTCAGTTTGTATTTTCTGATGTGGTTGGCAATCGGTTCGCCGATGATCTTGATTTTATCCAGATCGCCAGTTCCCATTCCGGTCTGGTTGCAGAAATTGAGGTATCCCACATTTTTAAAATCGATGCCCATCAGTTCAATCCCAACGCGATCGGCTGCCAACCAGTCGGTACTGACCACACAAACCCGGTGATCGACAGGGGTTCCGGAATTTGGTCCATTCCCTTCCATCCCTTCAAAACCATCGATCAAAGCAAGGTGGGGGTGCAAATATTTGGAAAGCGAATATAGGTTGAAGTTGATCCCCCGGAAACCGCTTCCATGAGCGATCGCTTTGTCGCTTTTTGCACCTTCTTTACGTTGTGGTGTCCATGAGAAGCCAGCATCCTTGATCGGAGCACCCAGGACAATATTTTTAAGTGACAAGGTAGCGAGGACCCGATCATGGGTTTTCATTCGAGCAACAGAAACAATGTAGTTGTTGGGATCAAGGATCACCCTCGACATCCGCATGGCATGTGGCCGGAAGTCTTTTTCATCAAAAACATGAAGCATATCAAAGGGTTGCTGGTCAAGGTCAACCAACTTGACCGGATATTTATTCATTAGACGGAAATAGCCATAATTGTCGAAACCATCGAAAGTTGGGCCGTTGGCAGCCGATTCTGCAATGATTACATGGTCCAATTTTTTTATCGATTTCAGGAATTCCAAAACTCCTTCGAGTGTGTCAACATGGGTTGAGGTGAGGGGTACATTGGTCAAAACATTGTTGGGCTTCAGGACGACTTGTTTGTTCCCGATGGCATGTTTGATCTCCTTTGCAAATGGCTGCAATGCCCGGAAGGCGAGGTCAGCGCGGTTGTCACCGGTAGTCAGTGCAACAGAACTCGTTGTTTGAACGGCTTGTTGAGGATTGCTTATCGCGTAAACATTTGAAATACTGGATGCTGCTATTCCACCAAGTACTGAAGTTTTAATAAAATCCCGCCTGTTGAATGGTTTCATGTGTCTGATGATTTGGATTCCCGAACTTACAAAAAAAATCATTTATTTTGATCTCTCTGTTTTAATAATCAAAACCCTATGATTTTACGTAAACTAATCCCTGTTTTAATGCTTTTTGCTCCTGCCATTTCTGTGTTTTCACAAGGTATCAGCGGGAAGATTTCAAGTTCGACAGGAGAAGCCATTCCTTTTGCAACGATCTATGTCCCAAAGTTATCCACGGGGACTACTTCCAATATCGAAGGCAACTATGAACTCAAGCTTCCTAAGGGCAAATGGAACATCTTGTTCCAATCCCTTGGTTACCAAACTCAATCGCGTGACATGGTCATCGACAGTTCCCTTCAGAAAATCAATATTCAGTTGACCTCACAGAATTACAGGATTCCCGAAATCATCGTGATGGCCTCAGGCGAAGATCCTGCCTTTTATATCATGCGCAGGGCCATTGCTTTTGCGCCCTATTATCAGAAACAGGTTTCAAAGTATTCGTGTAAAGTTTATCTGAAAGGGTCGGGCATTTTTGAAAAAATCCCTTTCCTCATGGAAAAGCAAATGAAAAAGGGTGGGGTGAAGGAAAATGAACCTTTTGTAATGGAAACGATCAGCAAGATCGACTTTGAGCTTCCCGACAAGGTTAACCAACAAGTGTTATCGATGCGATCGTCAGGCCAACAGAATAATACATCTCCTATGGGAATGATTACCAGTAACTTGTACGATTCTGACAAATATGGCATCGTGTCGCCGGTAGGGAAAAGTGCTTTGAAAGTCTATAATTTTGCTTTGGAAGGGACATTTGAAGACCAGGGGCGCACGATCAACAAGATCAAAGTGACACCCAAAATCAAGGGGAACGATGTATTTACAGGGTATATATACATTGCAGATCTGTTCTGGAATATCCATTCGGCCGATTTGTCGTTGCACGTTCCGATGACGGATATCAATGTGCATCAGTTGTATGCAGAGGTCAATAAAAATACCTGGATGCCTGTCAGCCTCGATTTTGACATGGATTTTTCCGGATTTGGGTTCAAGGTGAAATATCGGTACGTGGCTTCGATCAGCGAATACCAGAGTACGCTAAATCCTGCACTGGACCATTCCTTTATCGAAAACCAGAAGTCCCTTCTTGCCCAGGAGCAGCAGGTTTATGATAAGGTTGTGGGAAAAGCTGAGCAGGCTCCGGTTCAAAAGAAACCAGTAACCCCAAAGCAAAAGCAGATTTCGACATTAATGGAGAAGAAGGAATTGACGAACCGTGAGACGGTTAAATTGACCAGGATGGTTGAAATGGAGACAAAACGGAACAGCCCGCCAGAACCACTTGAGATCAAATCTACCTTTCAGGTGAGCCAGAAACAGGTCAACAACGATTCTGCTTTTTGGGCCAAATTGAGGCCAATTCCGCTCACGTCATCAGAGAAAAATAGTTTCACAAAGAAGGATTCCTTTGTCAGGGTCTCCTCCAATCCTAAATACCAGGATTCGTTGCGCAACGAAAAACGGAAGTTCAGGTTGAAACATCTGGTATTCGGGAAGATGTACACTTATTCGGTCGATTCGGTCAAAAAAACGGAAGTGCTTTCTATCCCAAACTTCATCAATCCCTCCTCATTTTCTTTTAATTCTGTGGACGGTTTGCGGTTGGAAATGCCTTTCAGTTATTATTATTCCGATAGTACAGGGCATTCTTTGCGAATGGAGCCCCATTTTGCTTATGCCTTTGCACGGAAGAAACTGGATGCTTCCTTTACTCTCAGCAAGCGGTTGGATGGGATCTCAAACAGTTGGATCTCGGCAAGTTTTGGAAGCACGACCCGCGATTACAATGGATCCTCGGGTGTATCTGTCATTACCAATGAATTCTATACCCTTTTGCAGGAACAGAACCTGAAACGTTTCTTTCGCCGTGACTTCATAACATTTATGACCAGCCGCGACCTTGCGAACGGACTGAACCTGAACGTGTCGTTGGAATACAGTGATAACAAGGCATTGCAAAATAATTCCACCTATACTTTTGTTGACATTAAGGATCGCGAAATACTTCCCAATGTTCCTGAGAATAAATCAATGGAAACATGGCAGCTCGATGACCATCAGTCTGTCAACGGAAGGTTTTTATTGGAATATACACCGCATTACCGCTATCGGATCCGAAATAATATAAAGATGTATGATTCAAGTAAATACCCTACATTTTCAATAGGTTATAAAGGTGGGTTTTCATCTGTTTTGGGAAGCAGTTCACGGTATGATTTTGTAAGGTTTGGGGTGCACCAGAAAAAAGAGTTTGGTATAGATGATCATTTTTCCTATTCCCTTAATTTTGGAAAATACCTGAACAACCATCGTTTGTATTTTGAGGACTTTCAGCATTTCAATACCCAATCCACCACTTTTTTGTTTTCATCTTATGACAACAGCTTCAGGTTATTGCCCTTTTACGAATATTCAACCGGAAATCAATTTGCAGAAGCCCATCTGGATTTGCAAACGAGAAGATTGATTATCAAACAATTGCCATTCATTAAGAATACCACCGTTGCTGAAAAGTTGTTTGCAAATTTCCTGAGTACACCTGAAATAAAAAACTATCTGGAGGCAGGTTACGGCCTGAGCAATATTTTCTTTTTATTGAACCTTGAGGCAGTGGCAGGTTTTGAAAATGGGAAATTCAGGTCTGCCGGGATCAGGGTGAGCCTTAATCTCAAATAATTGAAAATATTTTGGTTGGTGTTTGGTAGTATTGTTTCGAATGTTTACTTTTGCACTCCAATTGTTCAGGCAGGCTTATAAAAGCGGAAATGTAGGTTTCCCGCCTTCCGAACCCAAATAAAATAAATTGTATTCATGTACGCAATTGTAGAAATCGCCGGACAACAGTTTAAGGTCGAGAAAGAAAGAAAGGTTTATGTACACCGCCTTCCACAGGATGAAGGTGCAGATGTAACCTTCGAAAGAGTTTTGTTGGTTGACAATGAGGGTGTTATCAGTGTGGGTGCTCCTGTTGTTGAGGGTGCCAGTGTGACCGCCAAGGTGCTAAAACATCTTAAGGGTGACAAAGTGATCGTTTTCAAGAAAAAACGACGCAAGGGTTACAGGAAGAAAAACGGTCATCGTCAGTACCTGACACAGATTCAAATTACTGAAGTATTAGCGTAAATTTTAAAATTAGAGATCCATGGCACATAAAAAAGGAGCGGGTAGTTCAAAGAACGGTCGCGAATCGGAAAGCAAACGTCTGGGAGTAAAGATTTATGGTGGACAAGCTGCTACCGCTGGCAATATTCTGATCCGTCAGCGCGGTACTTCCCATCACGCAGGGGTCAATGTTGGAATGGGCAGGGACCATACCCTTTTTGCATTGATTGATGGAACCGTTGAGTTTCAGAAGAAAAGAAACGACAAATCGTATGTTTCCGTTCAACCCTTCAAAGCGGTAGAGTAGTCCTGAAATAAGGAAATTAGGTTGGATCTCCTGTTTTGTTACTTCGGTAATGGAACAGGAGATTTTTTATTGTATTTTTAAACCCTGAAAATTGGGGGTGGATTTTAAAATCCAAAAATGTAAAATCAGATTGAGTATGCTTAATTTAAAATTTATACAGGAAAATCCTGAAATGGTCATTGAGCGTTTGGCCGTTAAACGGTTTGATGCCCGTGTGATTGTCGAAAAGGTAATTGAATTGTACAAACGTCGGAACGAGGCTCAAAATGAAGCCGAAACCGAAAAAGCAGAGATGAACCGGTTGTCGAAAGAGATTGGACAGCTTTTTAAGGATGGGAAAACCTCCGAAGCCAATAGTGCCAAAGAGCAGACCGTTCGATTGAAGGAACAGATCAAAAGTCTTGAAAACGAGTTTGATACCATAGATGCAGAACTAGCACAACTTCAGGTGCTGCTCCCCAATCTACCATCGTCCTTGGTTCCGATAGGCCGGGGCGCGGAAGACAATTTAATTGTTGTCACCGGTGGCGTGATGCCAGTTTTGCACGAAGGTGCCAAACCTCACTGGGATTTGGCCGCACAATACAACCTGATCGATTTTGAGTTGGGTGTAAAGATCACAGGTGCCGGTTTTCCGGTTTACAAAGGTTATGGCGCAAGGATCCAACGTGCGTTGATCAATTTTTTTCTCGATCAAGCCCGTAAGCATGGTTACAACGAGGTTCAACCACCTTATGTCGTCAACGAAGCCTCCGGGTTTGGTACAGGACAACTTCCTGATAAAGAGGATCAGATGTACCATTGTGGTTTGGATAACCTCTATCTGATCCCAACCGCGGAAGTCCCTGTTACCAATATTTTCAGGGATGTGATCGTTGAGGCAAAAGACCTGCCCATCAAAACAACCGCTTATTCTGCCTGTTTCAGGCGCGAGGCCGGCTCCTATGGCAAAGATGTGCGCGGTTTGAACCGTTTGCACCAGTTCGATAAGGTGGAGGTTGTCCAGATTGCGCATCCCGACAAATCATATGACTCGTTGAATGAGATGGTGGCCTATGTCCAGACATTGGTCGAGATGCTTGGATTGCCTTACCGTATCCTGCGCCTTTGTGGTGGCGATATGGGCTTTACTTCTGCGTTGACCTATGACTTTGAGGTGTGGTCTGCAGCACAGGAACGGTGGTTGGAAGTTTCATCTGTATCTAATTTTGAATCATTTCAGGCAACACGGTTAAAGCTCCGTTTCCGCGAGGAGGGGCGTTCAAAACCACAGATTGCCCATACGCTGAATGGAAGTGCGTTGGCATTGCCCAGGATCGTTGCAGCGATCTACGAAAATTACCAGACACCCGAAGGGATCGTAGTGCCTAAAGTTTTGGTACCCTATATGGGCGGATGCGAGATCATTAATTAGGCAACTGGCAACTAGCGACTGGCGGTTCACTAAGTTTGACGCTAACCAGTAATGTTGATTGTGGTATAAGTTTGATTCTTTAAATGGGGTTCTAAGAACACTCTTAAATCTGTATTTGATTGAATATTAATATATTACAAATAAGGTTGGGTTATCTCTCCGACATCAGGCTATTAAGGTTAAGAACATGGGTAAAATAAGGTTTGAATTGCTGTCAAACCTTATTTTTGTTTTTTAACCTTAGTAGCCAAATTGTGAACCCACAACAAAAACCTTATTTATCTTATTTCATTCTTTGAACGCATTTCCCAGAATACGTGACCAGAACCATGGAAGGATGATTGCGGTAGAAGTTGGATACTGAAAAAAGGGTTCAGAAAACACTTGAAAATCAATGATTTATATCAACTGGACTTTGCTTAATTTTACGACAAATTCGTGCAGCGATTTCTCTATTTTCCTGACCGTCTTTTGGCTCGGTTTACGCCATCCGGTTACATCGTGGTTCAACTAGCCTTGCGCAACGCCCGTCAAGTGTCCCAAACTTGCCAATGACAGCACTTTGGAATAATTGGCAATAAATGAAGCCATATCGTATATGAATTCATACTCAGTATCTTCGAAATGTTTGTTCTTTTTAACATTTATTAATTATTTAATATTGTTAAAATGATTTTATCTATCAGATTTACAGTACAATATGATTTTTTGCATAATATTACCATCGTTTTTTTTAAGCAAATAGGTGTTTGATGGAATAATCCAATCAATAGCTTATTACATTTGCACCTGTTTTTCCTTAAAAAAATAGGTTTATTAAATGGTTACTCTTTATGAATAAACAACATGCCGGAATAGGGAAAGTTTCCTTTGCTGGTTTGATCATCACGCTTGGTATTGTTTTTGGTGATCTTGGAACAAGTCCCCTTTACACCATGAGGGCGATTCTCAATGCATCTACGGAATACAACGAATTCCTGATTTTTGGTGCCTTGTCTTGTATCTTCTGGACCTTGACTTTGCAAACGACTGTCAAATATGTGATTATTACCTTAAGGGCGGATAACCATGGCGAAGGGGGCATATTTGCCCTTTTTGCATTGATAAAGAAAAAAAACAACTGGGTCGCCATTGTAACCATGATTGGGGGCAGCGCTTTGCTTGCCGATGGGGTTATTACACCCGCGATCACGGTCACATCGGCTGTTGAGGGCTTGGGACTGGTCCATCCCCACATTCCGGTCGTACCGTTGGTGATTACAATATTGTCGGCATTGTTCTTTTTCCAGCAATTTGGGACAGGTTTCATGGGAAAAGCTTTTGGCCCCGTAATGGTTGTTTGGTTTTCAATGCTTGCAATTTTAGGGATAAATTTCCTGATCAAGGATCCCAGGGTACTTGCTGCAATAAACCCTATGTATGCTGTCAGGTTTTTAAGTGCTTTTCCAAATGCAGTCGTGTTGTTGGGTGCTGTGTTTTTAGCCACTACCGGGGCAGAAGCCTTGTATTCCGATCTTGGACATTGTGGTATCCAGAATATCAGGATTTCATGGATTTTTGTGAAAACCACCCTGCTTTTCAACTATTTTGGGCAAGGTGCCTACCTGATCAACCATCTTGATACAATCAATAACGTAAACCCTTTTTATGTGATCATGCCGACCTGGTTCGTAATTCCAGGTGTCATTATTGCCACTGCTGCATCGGTCATTGCAAGTCAGGCATTGATAAGTGGTTCATATACAATTATCAGTGAAGCAGTTTCATTAAATATTTGGCCCTGGGTCAGGATCATCTACCCTACAAACATCAAAGGTCAGGTTTATATCCCTTTTATCAACTGGTTTCTTTGGATTGCCTGTACTTTTGTTGTGATCTATTTTGGTGAATCGGCAAAAATGGAAGCTGCTTATGGGCTGTCGATTACGATTACAATGATTATGACAACATTGTTGCTGTCGTATCATCTTTGGCTCCGAAAGATTAACAGGATCTACGTTATTTTGATACCTCTAGTCTTTTTGACAATTGAAGGTACTTTTCTTTACGCCAACCTATTTAAATTTTTAAATGGTGGATGGTTGACCATTGCTTTGGCTTTTTCATTTTTCCTGGTGATGTACGGGTGGTATTTTGGCCGGAAGATCAGGAACAAGTACATCAGTTTTGTGAACATAAAGAAAGATACAGATATCTTTACCGAGCTCAGTAATGATACTTCTGTTCCAAAAATCGCAACAAATCTGGTTTATATTTCAAAAGCCAACAGGGTCAATCAGATTGAATCAAAAATCATGTATTCAATCTTCAATAAACACCCCAAACGGGCGAATACCTATTGGTTCCTTCATGTCGATAGTTTGGAAACACCAAATACTTTTGAGTATGTTGTTCATCATATTATTCCGGGCAAATTGATCAAAGTTGAGTTCCGTCTTGGTTTTAAAATTGAGCGTAAGATCAACCTGTATTTCAAGGAGGTTGTCGAAGATCTGGTAAAGAGTAAGGAAATCAGTATGGTCAGTCAGTATGAATCGTTGAAAGCACATGCGATACCCGCAGATTTTCTGTATGTCAATCTTGAACGAATTTTGACAAACGATTACAAACTACCACCACGACAAAGTTTTATCATGGGTATTTACAATTTTACAAGGAGGGTTTGCCTTACCGATGTAAAAGCTTTAGGCCTTGATTCGTCGTGTGTAATTGAGGAAAAAGTCCCAATTATTATTGAGCAAAATCTCAAGGAAAGGATTTCACGCATCCTACCGAAGAATAATCTCAGGCACTGAAAACCATACTGAAAACAGTTTCTTTTCCCGGGATTGATCTTACCTGAAGGGTTCCACCATGGAGCCGCATGATCTGTCGCGAAAGGCTTAACCCGATGCCGGAACCGTTTTCGCGCGTAGTAAAGAACGGGACAAATATCTGTTCGATGATTTCATCCGGAATTCCCCTGCCATTGTCTGCAACCCTAATTTCGATCCGTTGTTCAGAATTCAACCCGGCAAAAACGTGAATTTTTCCATCCGGATTGTTCTCATTGGCCTCCAATGCGTTCTTCAATAAATTGATCATGACCTGCGAAATCAGGTTCTCGTCAGCTAAAAGTTCTATGGTTGGCGGGTTGATCGTAATGGTGAGCCTTACCTTTTCGCTGTTTGCTAGCGATGCATATAAGACCTTTATCCTATCGAACAAGTCAAATACATTGAACAATTTTAATTCCGGTTTTGGAAGGCGGGTGAGTTTCCGGTACGACTCAACAAACTGCATCATCCCGTTCCCCTGCTCCCTTATCACATTAAGGCCTCTAAGCGTTGTATTTATGGTTGCCTCGGTCAATTCTTCCGGGCGTGCCGTCCTCCCTTCGACCATATAATACTTACACAGACTTTCTGAAAGTGAAGTGATCGGGGCAATGGAATTCATGATTTCGTGCATCAGTACCCTGATCAGTTTCATCCAGGAATCCAGCTCCTTTTCGTCAAGTTCATTTCTGATATCCTGTAAAGATAACATAATCAACTCATTGTCTTTCAGCTTAAAAGAGCTGGCTTTTAAAGACAACTGAATCGTCCCTCGCTTGGTTGCTACAGAAACAAGTTTTTGTTCGAATGGCTTGATATTCCGGATCGCTTGAAACAGGTTACGGTTGATCCGTTCAAGCTGGTTGATATGGGTAAGTACTTCAACCGACAACATTTTTTTCAGTGCAGTATTGGCGTGGATCACAAATCCTTGCGGGTCGAAAGTCAATATTCCTGTCGCAACATGCTCAAGCAATGTCTGATAGTATTGTTCCTGCTGCCGGCTTTCGATCTTCAGTTGCTGGATTTGCCGGTTGACATTGTTGAAACCTTCATGCAATTCCCTGATTGTAATGTCGTTGATATGCGTAGGAAATGAAAGTGTACTATCGTCGTTTTTGACCGAATCCAAAAAATAACTGATTTTCCGGTTTG
>CAIYPA010000174.1 GCA_903927965.1 uncultured Bacteroidia bacterium
GCATTCCAAATTCTGACATACTTACAATTGGTGCCGATAAAGTACTCACAGGAATGATAAAGGATGGCGAAGTACAGACCAACGATATTAAAGACAACACCGTTACCTTAGGTAAAATTGAAAAAATTACATCGGGTTTTATTTTAGGCAATTTCTCGGGTATAGATGCGGCACCTCAACCCCTATTAATCGGTGGTGGATTATTTGTATCCGCCGGAACGTTAAATTCTTCTAGCGGTACGCTTCAAACCGTAACGAAAGGTACAGCCAATGGTTTAATAGCCGAAGTAACTTATCCTACGACTGATGAGGCACATATAGAGATTAGCGGTGCCAATTTGACCCCTGCCACAGTAGTTGCTAGCAACTACGTAAAAGGAAAGCAACTTTGGGCAACTACCACAGCCCCTGGCACGGCACCATTTGTGGTTTCATCGACAGTGCCAGTCGCAAATTTAAGTATCGGTGGGAATGCTGCAAGTGCCACAACTGCCTCAACTGCCGTAACTACTACAAATATAACAGGGGGTCTCGGAGGTTCACTGCCCTATCAAACAGGTGATGGTGCGACAGGATTTGTTCCCATTGGAACAACGGGACAAGTGTTGCAGGTTAATGCTGCCCTAACTGCTCCTGAATGGAAAACCCTAACATCCATCGAAAGAAAAGTTAAAGCTTTGGGAACCAACTCAAGTATTACATGGAATATTGATGCTGACGGACCCAATGCTACCATACTCCTGACCAAAAATACTACGATCCTTTTAACATCGCCTGCGATTGGAACCTCCGGAAGCCTGACTGTCACCAGTAATGGTGCCTGGACCCTTAAGCTTGATTATACCGGCAATGGTGGTAGTAATGTTAGATATGCTCCAGATATATTCACAGGATCTTCAGGTGCCCGTATGGTTTCAGTTACTTCTAACAGTTCAACCGCTTCTCCTACAACTGCTGATGTTTATAACTGGTATTACGACGGAACTACCGTTTATTGGTCTGGCAAATTAGGTTATAAGCTTTAAGCACGGTTGTTTTAGGTTCGCAATTGTAGCAACCTACAAAACAAACCCTCAAGGTTGCCGAAACCTTGAGGGTTTGTTGCGTAAATATAGTGATAGTCTCACTTCCAGTGAGGCTATCACTCTTTTAACATGTGATTGGAAATCATGCGGCCGGAGCAAGTAAAACCTTGAAGGTTTCCTACCAAAGAGCAGTATTTTTAAGCGCTTCCATAAGGACAGGATCCTTTTCGGCACGTTCCCTTAAAGCTTTGATGATCCTTTCTGTTTTGCCCTCAACAGGTGCCAATGTTGTGCGGCGGTCGTATATAATAAAACCAACCAACCCAAAAATCGACATAAGAACCATTCCAAAGCCCCACATAAAATAATTGTCGAACTTTGTTTCAATGCGGTTCATCTGGGTTTGGAGGTCATCCATCCGCTTTTCCAAACCGCTCATCCTTGCCTCCAATGTTTCCATTCGTGCCTCGATGCGAATTACCCTGTCCCTGTCGGCTAAGGTATAGGGCACTACAACCTGCTGTTCCTGGGCAGATAAGTACAATGCGCAAATCAAAAATGCCGTGAATAAGATTAACCGTTTCATTGCCTTAAATTTTAAACGAAGTTACAACAAATTAACTAAAAAACAAAAGAACCTTCAAGGTTCGCCAAACCTTGAAGGTTTGATGTTTCAATTGCAAGTTGCCAGCTGTCAGAAGCCAGTCTTATTTCACCATTGCGATTCCCTGTCGTTTCAGGTTGTATGCTTCAACAATTATTTCAGGATTGCTGATTTTTGCACTGTTCCATTCCACTTCAACCTGTTTTTTCTCATCCGGAAGCAACGTAAAATACCCATCCGAAAAATTCGCTGGAAGTACAATTTTCCCCGTTTGCGGATCGCGCAGATTGAGTTTTAACCCGATTGCCGGTACTTTTCCTTGATTGGACAGGACAATTATCGTTTTGCCTGGGTTTTGCTGTTTGCCAATTTTTGCGGTTAAATATGGAGCTTCGAGTTGATTTAATTCATCAAACAAGCCCTCTTTTTCATTGGTGCGCCAATATTCATTCTGCGAAACGACCTTATTTTTGTCTGTGAGGGTTAGTCGTAACAAATAAACCTGAGGTGCTGACTCAGGAAGTTCAGCTACGAAAGTCTCAGTCAGCTTGTTTGCTGGCACAGCGGTCGAAATGCTTTTTGCCGAAAGTTTTTTGCCACTCAGGTCAAACAATTCAAGTTTTGCAGTCAATAGCTTATAACTTTTTAATGTGGTATTTATGATGATTATTTTCTTGTCGTTCAGGTTCATCTGGATATGGACCGGTTCACAGGCTTTCTTGGCTCCATAGAAGGAACCAAAAGTTTCATAGTCCCACGAATAGGTTTGCCACACCATACTTGGCCATGCGGGGTGGCTCATCCACAACAGGATGCCACTTGTTTTGTTCCATAGCTTACTGTTCCAGCTTTCGAACATGGCCCTATGGCTGTCGTAATTGACCAACTGCGCCTTTTTGCAAAAATCGTCAAGCGTTTCACTGATCCCATATTTGGTCTCAATGGCCCTCAGATAATCCTTCTGCCCATCGTGCAGGTCATGGTAAAACCAGGTGTCGCTGATTGGCCATTGGTCTTCCAACGGCATAAAAGAACGGATCGTAGCAGCAGTTGGAATAGAAGGAGTCCCAAGTTCTGTCGAAAATCCTTCTGCGATGGAACGGTAATAGTCAGCGCCATCTGAGAGGTAATGCCATGGGCCACTGGGACGCAGATTCAAATTGCGCGAATTGGGTTGATAATGGCGCGTACCGTCTTCGTTGGCAATCAGGGCCGTAAGTTGAGGTTCGATCAGTAAAGGGGCATAACCCTCGTTTCTTGGGCACCAGATGGCAATTGATGCATGGTTGCGGAACCGCTTAACAACATCGGTTGCGTTGGCCACAAACAACTGATTGTCATTTACATTCAGATTATACCCTTCTGTTGAAAGCCAGAAATCGTTCCAAACCAGCAAACCATATTCATCACAAAGATCGTAAAACAGTTCTTCGGTGCTTTCACCTGTCCAATTCCTCACCATATTGAAGTTGGCCAATTTATGAAGTTTAAAATAGGGCTCCATCTTTTCCCTTGAGACCCTTTTCATACCGTCATCCATTCCCCAGTTGCCCCCTTTACAGAAAATGGGAATCCCATTCACTTTAATTGTCAGGAACGGATTTTTGCTGTCTTTGTCAATTGAAGTTAAAAGGGATGGATCAGCGGAAGAAACCAATTGCGGAACAAAAGTGCCATTGCCCATGTCCACCCGATCGATGTTGTTGAACAAAACTTTCCCTGCAGATTGAATCGGGTTAAATTCGATCCTCCACATTTTTTTATCCGGTTGAGCCACAGCCATTTCATACGAAAACTCCCGTACTCCAAACCGGATAATCTTCTGGTCGGAAATGCCATTGCCATTGCATTTTACCTCCAGGTTCAATTTGTAAAGTTCAGGCCGCCCATAACCATTGGGCCACCACAATCTTGGATTTTTGATTTTCAATTGTGGATATTCCTGAGAAGTCAAGGTGATCGTCCTTGATTCGTAAGGTTTTAAATAGAACATTTTGCTGAATTCAATCTGGTCGATCCTGCCAGTTACCGTAATTTGATTTGAGCGTGCTGAAGTATTTTGAATTATGGATTTAATTGTCAGTGAAACACTTGTTGTGTCAGGTAAAGGGAGATCGGCAATCACCTGGGGGTCGATGATTGAAACGCCGTCTGTCAGTTTTAACCTCACATCCTGCCAGATACCAATGTTCCGGTCCCTGATCCCGGGAACCCAGTCCCATCCTTCCGAAGAGATAAATGTGGGGCCATCGAGGCACAACTGGCCGCCGTTGGGACCTGCATTGGTCTTTGAAGACTCTTCCTGTGGAATTCCTGGATTCCGGGGTGGAAAAATATGCACCGCCAGGATATTTTCGCCACCTGATTTTAAAAAGGGTGTCGCGTCAAACTCGCCCCGTTGAAAAGCACCCGCAATGTGGCCCAACAATTTTCCATTCAGCCATACGTCAGCTTTGTAATTGATCCCGTTAAATAGCAACCAGACCGATTTCCCTGAACTGTTTTCGGGCAATTTTATGGGTAACCGGTACCACCAATCCTTTCTGCACAGTGAATCAGGGATATACAGATTGTTTAATCCAAAATAGGGATCAGGGTAAACCCCCTGCTCTACCAAAGTGGTTAAAACAGTTCCGGGAACGGTGGCATTGTACCAATCGGCAGTATTCAATTTTGGATTAAAGACCGATTCGCCCGACGCAGTCAACCGATTGGCATCTGTCAATTCCCATCCTGTACTGAGCAAAAATTCGTTATCCGAAACTTTCTCAAGTGTGGAAGGATTTGCCGTTTTAACTTTTCTTAATGCAACAGCAGGTTTGCTTGACGATACGGGCAAGGTCGCTTTGTCCTGTGGCTGGCTAAGGCCAAAATTTAATTTGTTCTGGGCCATCACTTGCCCGGATAGGATCATTCCCGCAAAAAGAAGGATGTAAAATACTTTTTTCATTTGGGGAATATATTAAGGTCTGATGATTGTTCCGTCCTTTTTGCGTACCGTCCAACCCGGAGCCCTGTTGTTGATCGGATATTTTGCGGCCTCTTTTTCGTCTATGTCAACCCCAAGCCCAGGAGCTTCGTTTACCCAAAGATACCCGTCTTTATAAACCGGGCAACCAGGAAAAACGGCCTGTTCCTTTTCCGAAAAACTATATCCACCCTCCTGAATTCCAAAGTTCCAGACAGCCAGATCGATATGGGCATTGGCAGCATGTCCGACAGGTGAAACATCGCCTGGGCCATGCCATGCAGTTTTGACATTGAACCATTCGCCCAATCGTGCCACTTTCATGGCTGGGGTTATTCCACCGATCTGTGAAATATGGATCCTTATAAAATCGAAATAATGGTTGACCATGGGTTGTACAAATTCATTCACGTTATTGAAAAGTTCGCCCATGGCAAAAGGTACCGAGGTACTCTCGCGAAGTTGTTTCCACCAATGTGTATTCTCGGGCGATAACGCATCCTCAATAAAGAACGGACGATATTCCTCTATCCGTTTGCACATGTTGATCACATCCATCGGTTGCGACCTTTCGTGTACATCGTGCAGCAGTTCAACCTCTTCTCCACACGCTTTTCTGACAGTCTCAAACAATTTGGGAACACTTGTGATGTAGGCATGTTCATCCATATAATTGTCCCTGTCGGCCCCAAATCCTGCTGCTTTATAATCGGGAGTTGAAGGTGCCGCACCAACGCCGCCATATCCACCAAGCTGGATCCTCACATATTTAAAACCGCGGTCCTGGAATTTTTGTACATTCGCAACCACCTCTTCAAATGTTTTGCCGCTTGCATGACCATAAACCGGGACGGCAAAACGCGACTTTCCACCAAGGAGTTGATATACAGGCATATTTGCTCGTTTCCCCTTGATGTCCCACAATGCTTCGTCCAATCCGCTCAGTGCGTTGTTCAGTACAGGGCCATTCCGCCAATAGGAACTGACATAAAACGATTGCCACATATCTTCTATATTGTCAACATCTTTGCCTACGCAAAAATCGTTCATGTACCTTTCGATTGCGGTTACAACGACTTCGGCACGTTGGGTGAAAGTGGCACAACCCAATCCGTACAGACCAGGTTCGGTCGTCTCCACTTTGACTACAATCAGGTTGGAACCCGATGGTGCGGTACCAATCGCTTTGACACTTTTGATTTTTACCGGAACCATGGCTTTGGCATAGCCAGGAGTTTCGTAGGAAGGTTCGTTTGCTTTAATCGAACTAAATCCCAAAATACCTGCTGCTGATCCCAACGCGATCTTTTTCATGAAATCACGGCGTTCAGTTGTGAACTGATTTTCAATCTTTTTCATTATTCGAAATGTATAAAATTTGGTTACTAATTAGAGTTGTTGATTGTATAAAATAAGTGAAAATTAAGGAATTAATACAATATACTTTGGTTATTTTCAATTTGAATCATTAATTCAAACGATCTTTTGTGTTAAGTTACATTTTTACAAAGGATGATTTGTAGTCTTAACCATTTATTCAAAACTTATAATACCTATTTCAAGCTAACCCCCGTATTTCAACAAAAACTCGGGGTTGATGGCTTTGAAACTGACCCTGCCGTTGTTGAAATTTTCGTTCGAAAGCAGCAAATCCAGCTTTTCGGAAAGAGGCCTTATCACAACACCTTCTGCCCAAACCTCTGGGCGTACTTTACTTTTAATGGTGGCCATCCGGATAATTGCATCGACCTCGTTTTCAAGTTCGTAATCTGTAGAAACAATCGGGACAGTTGGCAACTGAAGTTGTTCCATGGTATCGGTAAATTGTTGAAATGGAAGGTATTCGAAACGTCCGATATCAAATGCATTGAAAAACCGGATCGTCTGTCCCCTGATTTTCAATTTGTTGTCCTGTATCCCTTCACCTATTAGCTCGCCCTGTATCGCAAGATCCTTATTTAAAGAGCGCAACTTGTTTTCAATGTCCATCTGACGTGCAACCGACCAATAGCTGTTCTCTTCGGTTTCCAGCAATTCAAGGTTGCGGCTGCATACCCCAAATTCACCTTTATGGATAAAATAGGTCGTTGAACTGCCGTCCAATTTTTCGGTGACATAACATTTCTCGCCCTTGTATTTATCAAGGAGTTTTTGTAGGACCTGAACCCTTGTTTCGTCGGTTTTCGGGATAAACGAAGGGAATTTACCCTTTGCAATACCGGCAAGGCATGCCGGCATTGGCGGTTCGTACAGTGTAACCCCCAGGGCTTCAGTGCAATCCGAATCTTCTTCAACGGCAAAACCGTCGGGTAAGATAGAGAGCGGAAAACAGATCCCTTGCGAGATTTGACCGCGAAGGCGTATTGTTCTGATCCTCATGCCCCTTGGCTTTAGAAACTCAAATTCAGGTTTTTCTGGCATGAGACTGTCGATTTCGCAATAGACGGCAAGGTCCCCGGGAAGGAATTCCCCTTTTTTGACAATCAACTGCCATCCCAAAACACGTGCGATCTCAATTGCATCGGCATTTTCAATGGGTTCCAATGCTTTGATTCTTTGGATACTTGCTAATTTTCTCATGGTTAAAATCTTTATTATGACTGCTTGTATTTCAATTTATTTCCATATTTCAACTATTTCCCAATTTAATAAATCTTTCCCAATTTAACAATAGGTGTTTATGGATTATAATGGGTCTTCAGCAAATAAAGCGTCTTTCTCAAAATTTCAGTTTGGCTTTAACGTGGTAATGATACCCAGTTAAAGTCATTTTCAATATTATATTAAACTTTTGGAATTGCTATCTATCAGCTCTTGCCTGTGTATTCTGTATTCTACGATCGGTTTGTCTCCCATAATAAGGTGTTCGTTCATTTTCGTTCCACTCTTTTTTGGCAATTGTTCCTCGACAACCCGTTTGTCCTGCCGAAGGATAATGAGGCTTGATAATTTGCCAATGGTGTTCATTAGATTTCTGAGTGGTGGAAACGTGATTATATTCTGATAATACCGGATGTAAATAACCGTATTTTCTTCATCAACAGGGACAAAAGCTGCAAATATCCGCAACTTTTCAGAGATATAATTTTGCCAGATGTTGGGGTAATGAAAGGA
>CAIYPA010000175.1 GCA_903927965.1 uncultured Bacteroidia bacterium
CTCCCCGATCAAGGGCGAGATCGCCAATATCATTTCGGAGCGTGGGGAATTGGTTCCGGCAGGGTATCCTGTGATTACGATTGTCGATCTTGAGGATGTGTGGGTCACCTTCAATTTAAGGGAAGACTTGCTTGCAGCGATCAAAAAAGGGTCAACCTTCAAAGCCCGTTTTCCTGCGTTGGGAATGAAAGAAGTACAGCTTAAAGTGAATTATATCAATTCATTGGGCGAATTTGCCACCTGGAATGCCACCAAGACTTCGGGCGATTTCGATATGAAAACATTTGAAGTACATGCTGTTCCGACCGAAAAAGTCGAAGGATTAAGGCCAGGAATGAGCGCTTTGGTGAATTGGGATGTCGTTCGAAAGGGACTGGCTGCTGGCAACTAGCGGCTGGCAGATCGTCGTCGGAACTAAGATTGGAAGACATAAAGGGAAAC
Organism: uncultured Bacteroidia bacterium; assembly: GCA_903927965.1. Classification (GTDB taxonomy): domain Bacteria; phylum Bacteroidota; class Bacteroidia; order Bacteroidales; family Prolixibacteraceae; genus JAAFHB01. The sequence continues at coordinate 442 of CAIYPA010000175.1, forward strand.
CGAAGAACGGAGCAGGGAGAACGGAGACTTGGGGAAGGAAACAGGAATATATCTGGAGTACGTGCAGCCAAAGCCAGTAGCCAGCCAGCGACCAATTGCAAAAGCCAGTCGCCAGTTGCCAATCGCCAGTTGCATATTTTGTTATTACGATATTTATTTAACTCACAAATGTTTACAAAAATAGGGAATACAACTCTTTTACTTGTGATCCGGCGTGAAATACGCAGGATCGCCAATAGTTGGGTGTTGATCTTTACAACCATGATTGCTCCACCGATTGCCTTCCTGGCCATCACGTGGCTTTTCAATCAGGGGGTTGTGCGTGACCTGCCCATAGCCGTGGTCGATCTTGACAACACCGCTTTTTCGTCGAAAGTGGCAAGGATGATCGATGCTGCCCCTGTTTGCAATGTCGCTTACAGGTTAAATTCTGTGGCGGAGGCAAAAGATATAATGGACAACGGAAAGATTGACGCCATTGTTGTTTTACCATTTGAGTTGGAGAAGAACCTCATGAACAGCGGGGCTCCTGCTGTTGCGGTTTATATCAACAACACAAACGTAGTGAAAGGGGGAGTCCTGAAATCTGGACTGTTTACGACACTTTCGACAATCTCAGCAGGCGTAAAGGTGCAGGTCGCAATTAAGAAAGGGCAGACTCCCGAACAGGCCATCGAAAGGGCCCGACCTGTGAAGGCCAATGTCCATTTGTTGTTCAACCCTTTCGGGAATTATTCGTACTTTCTGGTCCTGGGATTGTTGCCTTTGCTTGCAATCGTATTTATTTTCCTTGGATCGGTTTATGCCCTGGGAATCGAGTTGAAGGAAGGGACATCGGGTGAACTGATGTCATTGGCAGACAACAATATTTTTATAGCCCTTACCGGGAAAATGCTTCCTTATACCTTGCTGTTTTTTGTCGATTTGATGGTCCTGAACCTCATACTCTTAAGAAATTTGGGGACACCTGTCAACGGAAGCCTTTTCGTGATCCTGGCATCAGAGGTGTTGCTTATCATAGCCTATCAATTGCTGGCCATCCTGTTCCTAAAGCTGACCGCCAACCTTCGGCTATCGTTGTCGCTTGGTAGTGCCTATACGATGATGGCGCTTACTTTCTCGGGGCTCACCTTCCCATATATGGCAATGCCATATATGGCCAAGCTGTTTTCGATGGTTTTCCCTTATACTTTCTGGTTGAAAATATTTATGGGACAGACGCTAAGGGGCGTACCTGTTTCAGAAATGGTGGTTCCTTTTTTGTGTTTTGTTCCGTTTATCGTGGCTGGTTTCATGGCTTTTCCGGGGATGAAACGAAAACTTTTACATCCAAAATATTGGATGCGTGAATAATTGATAATTTCCGCGAAAATCAGCGGGATCTGCGGGAGGAGAAAAAGAATTTCCCGCAGATCGCGCAGATTGGCGCAGACAAGCCAGAAAATGGAAGTATTTGCAAAAAGAGTTATGTATTTGATATATAGGAAAATAAAAAAATCAAGATATGTCTATCCGTTACAGAAAAAATATAAAGGATAAATTCATTGAAGGTCTCGACCTCACATGGTTCTCACTTGTCGATGAATTGAAGACGATAGTCAAAGATAAGGGGGCAATGCTGATTTTTATTTTGGCTGTTTGTGCCTATCCTTTGGTTTATTCCATTGCGTACATGAACAATGTTGTCAGGGATATCCCCATCACGGTAGTTGACCTTGACCATACCTCTTCGAGCAGGCAAATGGTAAAGATGATCAGTGCAACAAAGGAAATATCTGTATCACAGGAAGTTGGAAGTTTGCACGAAGCACGGCAAATGTTCTGGGACGGTGATTCAAAAGGTGTCATCATGATCCCGGAATGGTTTGAAAAAGATTTGCTGAAGGGAAACCAAACTTCTGTAAGTGTCTATTGTGATGCGAGTTACTTTTTGATTTATAAGGAGACCCTCACTGGTACGATCCAGGCATCCGGTACTTTATCCGCAGGAGTGGAGATCAAACGGATGATGGCATCAGGGAGCAGTGAAGAACAAGCCATGCTGCAACGCGATCCGATGCCATCCAAATTTTATTACCTGTATAATCCTTCTGCGGCTTATGGTTCTGGTGTCATGCCTGGCGTAATCCTGATCATCCTTCAGCAAACGTTATTGGTAGGTATCGGAATGATTGGTGGGGCAGGGAAGGAGCGGCGCAACAATCAGGAAGTTAAACCCGGATTAAAAGTAAGGCGGGGGATGTTCTCGGTGATCTTCGGAAAAGGGCTGGCCTACTTTGGGTTCTATATGGTCAATATCGCTTTTACACTGGTCTATATTTCGAAATGGTTTGGCTTTCCCAATAAGGGAAGTTTTGTCGATGTCTGTATTTTGCTGGTACCCTTTCTGTTTTCGGTGATCTTCCTGGGGATGTTGATCTCGATGATGTTCCGAAGGCGTGAACACTCCATTATGGTACTTGTTTTTATTTCCCCCATTGTATTGTTCCTGAGTGGATTATCATGGCCTTCCACCTCGATTCCTCCACTTTTATATCAGATCTCACATATCTTCCCGAGTACCTCAATGATCCCGGCATTTATGCGCATCCGAACAATGGGTGTTTCGATTTCAGATGTGCGTCCCGAATTGATTTTTATGATGTACCAGATGGTGTTTTATTTTATCCTTGCTGCTGTCGGATACAAAATTTCGGTAATCAGGCAGGTAAAGCATCACAATATAAGGATGGCTGAAATTAATCTTACAGTTAATCAACCTCCCCAAAATGAGATGGAGACTGAAACCATGTAATTGATTATTGAAAGATTTGAGTATCAGTAGTTTTAAATCAAGGTTTATGTGGAAGATAAATGTAAAATGTTGACCCTTTGTCAACAACACTTTCAACACCTATTTTCCCATTGTGCTTATCGATGAATTCCTTACAAAGGATCAAACCCAATCCTGATCCTGTTTCCTTTTCAGTACCTTGTGTCGAATAACTTTCATCAAGTTGGAATAGTGTTTCAATCCGTTCTTTTGGAATCCCTACACCATTGTCAATTACCGAAACAGTAATTCCGTTTGTATCAGAAGAAGCTGAAATCCTGATATTTCCACCATGGTTTGTGAATTTGATCGAATTTGAAATCAGGTTTCTCAAAATAGTACTGATCATCGACTGATCGGCCAAAACAGGAATCGTTGGAGGTAAAATTTTATCAATGGTGATCGATTTCTGATGGGCTATCTCGGAGAGCAAATATTCAACCTGAACAATGGTTTCGACCATGTCGAAAGCACTGGGATTGAATTTCATCCTTCCTGTTTGTGATTTTGTCCATTCAATCAGATTCTTCAAAAGTCCCATCGCTTTGTAGGAGGATTTCTTAATGAGATCGGCATATTTTTCTATTCCAATGTAATCTTTAGCTTTAATCTGTTCAATAAGTATATCGCTCATCCCAACAATTGTGTTAAAGGGACTCCTTAAATCATGGGCTATAATAGAGAAAAACTTGTCTTTTTCAGCGTTAGCCTTTTGTAACTCAATATTCTGTTCGTATAGTTTTCTTTCAGCATTCTTCCTTTCCGTAATATCCTGAACATGGGAAATGAAATACATTGGTTTGTTGTTTGCATCACAGACAGCCGAACTTGTTACTATACAAGTTACAAGAGTCCCATTTCTGTGAACATACTGCTTCTCAAAAATAACATGAGACTCTGAACCTTCCGATGCGTTCTTTATGAAACGGGGACTTACATCTTTGAAATCAGGATGGGCTATATCGTTAACGTTCATTCCTTCAAGTTCTTGTGTAGTGTAACCAAAAATATTGGCCATCTCAGCATTGACTTTGAAAAGGTTCCCGTTTAAATTAACCAGGCACATTCCTATGTTCGCATTTTCAAAGGCTAGCCTGAATAGTTCTTTATCATGGTCAGAATCAGAAAATTGCTTATTTAGCAATAACACATTGTTTTCCAAGAACTTTATTCTTTGTTCCAATTCTTCATATTTTGGTTGAATAGACATCTTTAAAAGGATTTTGGACTAGGGTTATTTATTAAAGCTTAAATGTCACCTCAAAAATAGGAAAATAAAAGGATTACAAATTAAGGCATACGGTTGAAATTCTCATGAATTATGGTCCAATTTCCATCTTTTGGAAATCCGGGAGCATCGCCTTTTGATCCGTCCCATCCACCTGCCATCATCGCCACTGCAGTTAATAGAGCTCCGTTTGAAGGAAAATAAGGGAAAGGGCCACCGGTGGCCAGTCCATGTTCATCAAACTGAAATCCTTTCGCACTGTGCAAAAGCATATCGATGGCCAATTCAGGATTGCCGGTACGGGCAGCCGCCATCGCAACCATTGGGAAATCCCATCCCCATGTGCGGTCAAAATTCCATGTTTCCATCACCTTGTTTAAGGTTTTCCTGAAACTTACAGTGTCCACACCGTCACCGGGCAACATACCGAAAGTCCCGGTGAGGCCAGGATGCTCAAATGTAAATTTGGTCCACATGTTTTCAATATTCTCGTGCGTGATGTAAATGCCGTCCACCTTTGGCAAAGGGCATAGTTTTTTTAGGACATCCTCCCATTTTGGGTCTCGGTTCAATCCCAGACGTTCATTCCAAATTTGCGCAGTTCTCAGTCCAAACCGCCAGTAGCCAATTTCAAAACTTGGATTATAAGTAGTCTCAGGTTTTGTATTTTCCGAAACAATATAGATTGGGGGACCTAAAATATACCGGTCGTTTTGCTTTTCATAAAAGGCAAAATCGGCCATGAAATTGGCCGATTCAAAAACGATATCGCGCCATTTCTCAAGCGTGGCTTTGGTAGGGTGCAACCGGTAATCCAGTTCCGCAAAATAGATCGGGTGGGGTTGTTGCCAGATCAGCAAAGCATGGATCGGATGGGGCCAGTCAACATCGGTTGTGGCCGTACACTTCGGCCACCTTGCACCTGTATATCCCTGATTTGTTGCACGTTCCTTTGAAGTTGGCAAAAAGTCCCTGTAAACATGCAAGCTTCTGTCAAACAAAGGCCACCTGTTCCATAAAGCATAATGAACGCCATGCCACCAGATCATTTCGAAATGGTAACGGCCATACCATCCATTGTTCACAAGTCCCGACTCCTGTGGTGGATAAGAACCCGATTCGTTTAGCTTCATCAAATATTGGGAAAGGACGATCCTGCGCTCCAGTTCTTTCCACCGTTTGTCTTTACTTTGTGACAGGTCTATCGCAGCACCCGATTTCCAGAAATTGTTCCAGCCTTTGGTGCTTTCAGTGAAAACAGTTTCTGCTAGTAGATCCAGTTGCTTGATTTTTTTTGCAGAGAAGGTGCAGGTAAAATCCATCTGATCGGTTTGTTGCGGATCCAGATAAAACCGATGAGGAGAAGAGATGGTATCACCTGACAGGAAGTTGGCTTTGGAGGACCAGTTGAGCGCCACAAAATAGTTTGTATCATCCATCTTCCGGTCAATCATTGCAGACCTGTCGTTCTTGGATACAATGACGGAAGAATGCGATTTTGGTAAGTTGTAAACCCCCACATAATCGGCCATTTGCCTTAAATCGGGATAGGGGAAATCGACGAACAGCTTGACCTGCCCTTTTTTGATCAGGTCCGATTTTATGGAAACACCAATGGCATCCAATGTTGGGTGACAGGCCGTTTTCACTGAGACAAGTTTTCCTTCCAGCTCGAAAGAACTGTATATGATCCCATTCCAAAGGTCAACTTCCTGATGCGTATTTTTGAGGTCTTCAATTGTGGCAATTGTACCATTTGATTTTGAAAGCCTTAATCCGATACGTCCCAAGTTAAAACGGTGCGGATTTGCTGCCAACCATTGTGACAATTCGGGTTGCTCCTTGTTTTGAATGTTGTAATTGACCATCCGGCCATGGGTTTCCATATTCAACCCTTTAAAATCCTGGGTGCGTTTTCCATTTGGCAACGGAAAGCTATGCCAGCTCCATTGCGACAATGTGTTAAACGGAATAAAAGTCTGAAGTCCCGTAATGTCAACCCCAAATGCAAATTCGCCATTACCCACCTGAGCCGGACTTTTCGGATTGGTTGCCGTGATGATGATCCGGTGCCGTTCAACAACTGCTTTTCTATCAATTCTTTTTGTATCTGATTGATTTACTTTGGTTTGACCAAATGTATTCAGCGAAATCAATAGAATTAAAAGAATTGGGACAATGGATTTCATAATGGGGGTTTTAATATTCGGCGAATTCACTACGAAG
>CAIYPA010000176.1 GCA_903927965.1 uncultured Bacteroidia bacterium
AAGCGTACCTCTCCAATGTTTTTTTTGTTTGATCTGAATTTTCCGATAAAACAGAAACCCTTGCATCATAAGGAGTTGGATTCGTCATTTTGAGATGGATCCCATTTTTGTCACGTCCGGTAATCACAACCTGGACATTGTCAAGAACAAACAGGTCACCCGTATCATAACGCAAATAAATTCCCGGATTTTGGGTAATCGTCAATGAAGTCACAATCCCCCATGCCATATTGGAGTCACCGTCAGGGATGCTACCACCCACATTGTTGGCTCCTTCCCAATCGCTAAGGTTCACCCGTTCGGAGACAGAGCCGGGAACGGCCTTGGGAACAACAGGATTGGTTTTGGTGGTCGTATATTGGACAACATTATGGGCAATGTCCTGTAAGAGTTCGATGTACCTTGTGTCGTTGGTGGCTCGATACAACTTTAAGAGGAAGTTTCCCGATAGAATATACATTCCAGGTGCCCCATGTGCATTTTGGATGCTTGCCCAAACTGCACCGGTTGACCTTGCATCGATCCTGTTCATGGCACTTCCGGATGGAAATTTGTAATCGTACGAAACGGTCCATGTCGAAAACAAAGCTGCTGCATCTTTTGCATATTTCAACCATTCCTTTTTGCCCGTCAATTCATACAAAACAGTAAATGCCTCCGTGATGTCATAAGCAGTTTCGCTGTCCTGGCATTGCAGGATCTCGGCAGGGCCGCCGCCAAGGTAACCTTTTTCTAAATCCCTATGATAGTAGTAATTACCAGCAGCTTCGGCAACAGAAAGATACTCAGGGACATTATAATATTTTGATGCAAGAGCCAAACCTGAAATACAAACTGCACCTGCAGTTGAACCATTGACGTCCATCTTTCCTGTTTCGACATCGATAAACTGACCAAACTGTCCATAATCCTTCCAGATTTTAACGATACCATCGGCTTGATTTTTAAACATTTCAACCCATTCAGGTTTGATCAGGTTTTCATGTCCTTCCAATTTAAAAAGTTCAAGGGTCTGGATACCAAAGTATAACATTTCGCCACTCCGGCGGACCATGGCGATATCCCTGTTTTTCTCTTTCTCCTTGAAATTGTCGCCATAAAGTACCCCTTTCATATACATCCCATGAACAAGACCGGTTTTGCCCTGCATGATTTTAAGAACATCAAAGCTGTTGCCAATTCTTCTTAACCTTTCAGTTGTAGGTTGCATGACTTGCGGAAACGAAAATACCGGAACACCAGCCCAACCTGCCTGAAGGTGCCAGTAAGGTTGATTTCCTTCAGGACCGGAGCAGATGTATCCGCTCTTTTCATCCTCATAATATTTGGCTTTATCGTGATGATCCAGGATGATATCATTGATAGCACTGAATGGAGCAACATTACGATAGGTTGTCGGTCCCGAAATGGCTTTTCTAACAGAAAATACTTTTTCATAAAATTCCTGTAAGTTGGCAGCCCCGAAGTTGTACAACCGCACTTTCATTTCAACTTTATCGCCTGTTTTAAAGTCGGCTGCATGGTCCGTTCCTTTAGTAAAACCTGTCATTACATATCGGGATTCGCGCACTCCAGGGGCACTAACGACAAAGGTTGCCCGGCCATTGGGAACATCTTCCTCAATCATCAAACCTGAGTTCCCAAATTGTGTCCCCTGATCGGTAAGCATGATCCAACCCCTTTTATCCACCTGGTCATAAAAACTCAACATGGGCGTGGAACAACTTCCGGTGAGCATTTCAATTTTTGCCGGTGACTTGTCAATATTCAGGTGAAGGACATTGGTAATCGTAATTGGTAGGTCCAAAGGTTTTTCCTTCTGGTCATAGATATAAGGAGGATATTGGACAGGAATTATCTTGTAACGGTTGCCATTGTAAACAGCGGCAGGTGCCAGGACGTAGTTTTCTGCTTTCCAGTTTTCAAAATCAAAAGCCATAGCAACTCCACCCGAATTCAGGACTCCTTCCATTAGTTTAAAGGTGAAATTCAAATCGATAAAATCCTGTCCCACTGTACCATTCGTCTGATCTATTTTACAAGTCCATAGTGAGGATTGATGTTTGGCACTTTCACCAACAAAAGGTGTGGAAGATTTCAATACGCCATCGGTATAACTGCAGACCATTGGCCGCAAACAGCCATTAAACGTTTTTAGGAAACCATTTACAGCAACAACTGTTTTTTCTTTTGATCCAAAATTAGTAGGTGCAATCCATGTTCCTTTCCTGTTATCCTGTGAATAAACAATCTGTGACAAATTGAAAAATAAAAGAATCAAAACACAGGAATATTTCCGTAAGTCCCTCATATTTTAATTTTTAACTATTTTGGAGTCAAACTGGATATTAAGATATTATTTCAGACAAAACCTATTTATAACATTCTAAGCTGGTTAAAGAAGGCTCACCCTCCGATTTTGTGATCTCAATCTTTACCGCAGAATATGTCGCTTGTTTCAGCACTTCAATTTTCTTGTGCCCGATGCAAGAGCCTGAGCCGATTTCCTGCCACTTCCCATCTGTCAATCCCGAAAGTTTGTATCCGTGGATCCGTTCCCCTTTTGCAATATCCTCCATCATAACTACATAGGAGACAGGTTCTGCTGATTTAAACTTTACTTTGAATTCCTTTCCTGATCCTGAAGTTTTGCCAAGGACATTTGAAAAACTGGTTTTGATCATTTGTCCAAAATCCTTTAAACGCTGTACATCGGCATTGGGAACCAAACCCCTGTTATCGACTACAATGCCCAACAACATATTTGTGTTGCGCCCCACACTTTTGCAATATTTGTCCTTGAGTTCATCGAGGGTGCGCAACTTACTGTCCTGATCCTTGTGCCAGAACCACCCACCCTGAAAAGAGGAATTTAACCGCAACGGGAAATCGGATTCACCCGGGCACCAGAACAATCCGTTCGGATTACCGTTCAAACCTTTGATTTCGATCACTCCCGAAGCTGAAGTTGTTGAATCGGCCCTGGCCCAACAAGGATAAGGTGCTACACCCTCTTCGTTTCCAACCCACCGGATGTTATTTTCATATCCAAAAGGTCCCTGAAAGGCAAGTGCTTCAGGTTGATATTTTTTCAACATTGCCAAAGCATCGAAACCACCTTTTGCGACAGGCAGAACTCCGCCATCGAACCAGACCTCGAACAATTTGCCATATTGTGACCAAAGCTCCGTCAACTGTAACTGGACGATTTCGTTATACTTTTTTTGTTCTTCCTTATTTCCTGAAACCACCTTCCCAGGATTGTCAACTTTGAGAAATCCATTGGCGGTTGTGCTGGCATAGATTCCGGGTTTAAGACCGTATTTCTTGCAGGAAGCCATAAAATCCTTGACGATATCGCCCTGTCCATTCCGCCATGGCGTGTTTTTGACACTGTAGGGATGTGCTTTCGTGGGCCACAAACTGAAACCGCTGCAATGTTTTGCCACAAGGACGGCATAGGTTGCACCAGCTGATTTTGCCGCTGCCAGCCACTGGTCTGTATTCAGTTCAGTCGGATTAAAAATCTTCAAATCAGGATGGTAGTTCCAATCCTTTCGGAAATCGTACGATGGCTCAAATACCGGCATATCGAAATGGATCAATACCCCAACCTCCGAACCAGCCCATTCCAACTGCGCCTTTGAAGGAATCACCTGCTGTGACACCTGACCATAACTAATTATTGATAAGGCAATTACTAAAAATGCAAAACAAACTGTCTTTTTCATATTTCCTATATTTTTTTCATGTTTTTTTACTTTTATTCAAGTTCACTTTTAATTGGAAATCAATTATGACTTTAATATGCTATATATTAATTAATTGCATTGAAATCCACCCTGCCCCCCTTTAAAGAAAGGGGGAGTCGTTCAAACGTAATCTGCTTCCTTTAATTTTCAATTTATTTCTTTTTATTTCCATGTATTTCAACCTATTTCCATCTATTTCTTCGTATTTACAATATTAAAGACCCTTTTCTGCAGGTCTTGAAGCCTTAATTCCACGGATGCCAATTCCGGCAAATTGCTTTCGGGTTTGTCGAGATAAAAATAGGCTGTGGCCGAAACATCGTCGCTGCGGTAAAAATTGGTGGAGGTCATAGGGAAATTTTCGTCTTCAGGTTTTGGTGGATTGGCTTCGTCCAACAACCTGCGTTGAACGGTTGCTTTGCCTTCTTTTCCCAAAAGCCAGACAGGTATGATCTTCGCCCCTTTGGCTTTCATTTTCAGGATGTCGTTCTTATTTGAATTTCCCATCTGCTGGATCGTCACCTTGCAATCCTGATGAAAATAGATTGGATCAAGGATGTGATAACGGTAAAACGCATAAAGGTCATTTTTATTGTCGGACTTCAACGACCCAAAATTTCTGGAGGCATATTCACCTTGTCCCCAACCAGAACCGATAAAATCCTCAGTACCCGTACCAACAAGAGATGGGTTTTCATTGTCGCCATCAAGATACATTTTCACCTCGCCCTCTCCAAACCACGTTCCACGATAAAGCGAATCGCCGATAACGCCGATATTGGTCCCGATATAACGGCCATTTCCTTCAACTTTGGGCAATATTTCAAAATCTTTACCCAAATCGGTTTTTAACTCCCGGTGCCAGAACGCATGAAAATAGAGGGCGTATTCAGGCAATTGATTAATCTGCAAATAGTTAATGTCGTACCAGATCCATACCTCCTCCGATGATTCGTTTGTGATTGTAATATAAGCCGATTTCCTGAATGGCATTGGAATCGTAAAGTTAAAAGACCGCGCCTCGGGACTTGAGAAGAGGGCATTGTCGAATTTGGCAACCAAACCCAAACCGATCCCGAAGAAATCACCAATAGGTGCGGAGACCGCAGGTTTCTTTGCACCATCCCAGAACATATCGATCCGCACCGCCCTTCGCTGCAACTGATTGACGGGTATCGTGCCGCTTACCCACATCCGGTTGATGATTCCTGCACCTTTCACATCAAACAGGACCTGCATGGCACCAGGTTGAACAATAAAAAAGGCATTCCCCTTCGCCCCTTTGTTGGTGAAGCCACCTTTACCTTTCTCACCGGAAGGGTTTTCAGGACTTACCCACCGGGATTGGACATCGGCTGGGGCAGACTTGTAAAGCTCATTGATCGAATTGATTGACCAGCTCTTTTCCGGGTAGTTGGAGCAAGAGGTGCAAATAATTATAAATAAGGTAATTAGCAATTTGTTATTGCAATACATTCCGATTTCTTTGGTTATCATTTTTTCTTTTTAACATAACAACTAATCTTATTCCTTCGCTTATTCTGTCCCTAACGGGACAATAATATGATCATAAATCTTTTTCTACCTATATCTGATCCCTGACAGGATATCCACATAATATAAATCTCAATTTCCACAAATGAGCCGTCCTTAAATATCCCGATAGGGATTTAATATTGGTAGAATCAAATCACCTTGCTTGTTCAGAAGTCCCGTCAGGGACGAAATCATTCAAAAACCCAACACTAATTGTAAATATTTGATATATTGATTTTTAGACTACTTATATGGATTTATCCATCGCAAAATAAGGTTTATTGGTTTCCCATTTCCCTTTCGTAAAATCTGGAAATGGTACCGGTGCATTTTTTTCAATCGAAATGCCCGAAAGCTCAACGATGGCGGTCATAACTGCCGAATCATAGACATCAATCGGGGTCGGACCTTTCTCCCTAACCGCGTCAATAAACTGGCAGAGCATCACATAATCGGTGCCACCATGCGATTGATTGGAATAATCGCCCTGCCACCATTTGTGGTTGTATTTCTGTTCGTAAGGTTTCCACGGTTCCCAAATGTGATATTCAGGACTTTGGTCGATCAGATAGATGGATGCTTTTTCCTCGTCATAAACCCCTTTTGTCCCTTCGAGGAGCCAACGGTTTGAATAAGGCCGAGGCAGTTGCATATCATAGTTGATCACAAGGGTTTTCCCCATCTTTGTTTTTAAGACAGAAGTGACGATATCGCCCTGTTTGTATTTGAGGTTGGCGTTGGGATGGTCGTTACCGAATTTACGTTTGAAATAGCTATTTATTCCTTTTGAAGCTGAGGCTGTTGAATAGATTTCGGTAAACCGGTCGCCCCGGTTGATGTCCATCCAACTGATGATCGGGCCAACAGCATGGGTCGGATATTGGTCGCGATTGTAGTTGAGCAGGTACTTTGCCGGCCATTTTTGTTCGCCGGTCTTGCTGTCAAAAAACCAGTGGTCGATGCAATCGTGGGAGTGGGCACAATGGCAATGGACAATCTCCCCAAACATTCCAAGACGTTTCATGTTCAAAGCAGCCAGGTTGTCTTGCCGGAAACTCCAGTTTTCGAGCATCATACAAGGGATGCCGGTCCTTTGGGAAGTTTCGATCAGTTTCCACGTATTCTCAACTGTCAATGCAGCAGGGACTTCTATCCCGGGATAAGTCCCATTTTCCATTGCTGCCAAACCAATATCGGCGTGCGATTCCCAATAGGTCGCAATGATCACGGCATCCAGCTTCTCCTTTTCGAGCATCTCCTTATAGGTGGTCAAATCCTTGCAATAGATTTTGGGTTTTTTCCTTCCTGCTTTATCACAAATTGCCGCAGCATTTTCTGCTTTTTCAATGAAGAGGTCACAAACAGCGGCAACTTCAACCCCTTCAATTGTCAGTAAATTAGTTACATGGCCTGTTCCACGGCCTCCAACGCCGATCACCCCAACTTTTACGGTTTTAGCTGCTTCGCTGTTTGCAAATGCAGATTTTGACAGAACTCCTATGCCGATTGTAGCAACCGCACCTGTTTTCATAAAATCCCTCCGGTTTAACTCGTTCATATTGAATGGTTTTAAAAATTTAACTTTTTGTCACCCCTAACCCCTTAAGGGGAACCCCTGAACTTTGAATAAGTAATTTATAAAATAATTGGTTATTGGCAAACAAGTCAAGTCCAATAGTCGCGCCATTGGGTTTAACAGAGAAAGTCCTGGCAACCAGTCCATTGCCAAAAACCAATTTACCAACTTTGGTTTGGAAGAGTTGTGCTTTTGCATCGGGTTGTTTGATCAGCCAATCCGTTTCGCCAATTGGCTTCTGCTTTTCCCAGAACGGCAGGTTCGATAAGGGTTGTGCCACACCTGTTAAACAGCACAAGGCACAAATCATGGCAACAATTGATTTCAAATTAGTTCGGTTTTTCATAAAATGTTTATTATTATAAAATTCTGAATTACAATACTTTAATATTATTAGAAAAGCTTGGGATTTTTACTTGTCCCTTGGCTGAAACCAACGGTTTCCGAAAGGGGAAAATAAAGCTAAAGATAGGATTTTATGACTAGATGCATCAAGGCATTGAAATAGATTTAAGACCCAATTTCTGAAACTTATGGCTACCCGAATGTTCAGAAAAAAGGCGAATAATAATGATGAGAATTTTTTTACCTTAAAAAATATTAATTATTTATTTTTACTTTTGCTATACTACTAAATACCAAATACTATGACACCGGAAGAATACTTTAAAGACCGTTTGGACGATCAGATCAACTGGTACAGCAATGAGAGCAAACGGAACAAACTATGTTATCAAGTGCTCAAGACCGCAGAAATTATTTTTGCTGCGATTACCCCGTTTATAGTTGCATTGGTGAACAGCGACACAACGTGTTTAAAGTATATCGCAGGGGGAATGTCCATTATCATAGCGATACTTGCAGGGCTATTGACTGCTTTCAAATTTCATGAAAAATGGATCCAATACCGGAGTACCTGTGAAAAGTTAAAACATGAAAAAATCTTGTACATAACCAATTCAGGCATTTACACCTCCAATAGGAGCTTTCAATTATTGGTGGAAAGGGTCGAGTTTATCATTTCCAAAGAAAACTCGGATTGGACACAGATCACAGTTTCGAGCGAGGAGAAAAATAGTAAACCTCAAAATGAAAAAACCAAAAATTAAAACTTAAATTAAACATCATGGACGAAAAAAGTTGCTTTGTAATTATTGGATACGGAAAAAAAACAAGCTATGCCAGCGGTAAAGTCAGGGTACTTGATCTGGATGAAACCTACACATTGTTGTTAAAACCGGTCTTCGATGCGCTGAAAATAACATGTTACCGCGCAATTGACAAAAATTTAAGTGGAAGTATCGACAAGGTAATGCTTCAGGAAATTAAGAATGCAGATATCGCATTGGTTGACCTTTCAACACTTAACGCGAATGTGATGTGGGAGTTGGGTGTCCGGCATGCCCTTAAACCACATCATACCATCATGATCTGTGAAAAAGAACAAATGAGTGCCATTCCCTTTGATGTTAACCATTTCGTAGTCCATCAATATACCCATTCAGAGGAAGGGATTCCCTACAAGGAAGTTGCGCGGTTTCAATCGCACCTGACAGATTTGATACAACGTATATTAAAAGAAAAGCCAGAACAGGTCGATAGCCCGGTTTACACATTTTTAGAAGGTGAATTGAATACAAATAAATTGGAAAATGCCATGACAAATAAATCAAATGAGAATTTACCGTTTGAAGCAAGTGACCCTTTAATTCCTAAAATGGAGTTACCAGTCGATTCTTTTGCAACAATTATGGAGAAGGCTGAACAATCCAAAAAAGATAAGAATTATGCTGCTTCACTTGAATTTTTGAAAATTGCTAAAGAATTTGCTGTGAAGAATATGACACTCAGGGACAACCTTCCTTTGATCATTTCAAGGCAGGCTCTATGCACTTACAAATCAAAGGAGCCCAATGAGTTGGAGTCTTATGTAAAAGCAAAAATGATCCTGGATGAATTGAACCCATTGCAGAGTCATGACCTTGAGGTTTTAGGTTTAAGTGGAGCCATTCACAAGAGGTTGTATGAAATTACAAACGACAGTCAATACTTGGACAGTGCCATCCGTTTTTATGAAAAGGGGTTCCAATTAAAGCAGGATTATTACAATGGGATCAACGCGACCTTTATGTTGTATAAAAAGGCTGCCGTTTTGAAATCGGACAATCAGGATTGGAAAAAAGCAATGGTCAAAGCTGATTATATCAGGGACACTGTTCTGGATTTGGCTTTGGAAATGGAATCAGAAGGTGATTTTCTTAATTCCAAAGATGCCATATGGATCCTTTTGACCATCGCCGAGGCATATAACTATCAGCAAGATGAACCCAAACAGCTTGAATATGAGCAAAAAACCAAAGAACTTGCAATAAAAACCAACGACTCGTTTGCCATTGGTTCATATGAGGAACAGAAGGAGAAAATTGAAGCTATTTTCAGGATAATCAGAAGTTTATAATTGTTTATCCGAAAATGGAGGCCGCAAAATATAATGAGTAGATTTTCAAATCTAAAGAGCAGTTCCTATGCCACAGCAAACCAAGATTTTCAGGGTATTTGTAAGCTCCACATTTACCGATATGAAGCAGGAAAGGGGAATTCTGCAGCAAAATGCTTTTCCGAGGTTGGAGAAATTCTGTGAAGAGAACGGCGCACGTTTTCAGGCAGTTGACCTGAGGTGGGGTGTCAATGAAGAATCGGCGCTCAACCAGAAAACACTGCAAATCTGTTTCAACGAGATTGCCAGGTGCCAGAAAATCTCGCCAAAACCCAACTTCCTGATCCTTTTGGGAGATAAATATGGATGGCAACCCATACCTGAAATTATTCCTCAGGAAGAGATGGATCTTATTCATGGAGTACTTCCTGTACTATCGATGGAACTGCTAAAAGAATGGTACAAGCTCGATCACAATGCCGTCCCGCCCGAATATGTCTTACAGCCGCGGGAGGAAAATTTAAAGGAGTATAAATCATGGGAGCCCATCGAATCGGAAATCCGTAACGCATTAAGAAGAGCTGTTAATCAGTATGATCCAACGGCCAAAAAATTCAGTCCGAAGCAAAAGATCAAATATTTTGCCTCTGCCACCCATCAGGAAATTATCCGTGGAGCTTTGGATCCATCGAATGACAATAACCAGCCTGAGAAACATGTTCTTGCTTTCGCAAGAAATATTGTGGGTTTGCCAAATGACCACAATACTGATGGTTATATTGATTTACTGAGTGGCAAACCGGATGAAGATAGCAAGGCAAAGCTTGACGATTTAAAGATACAACTTAAAAGTAAGCTTGTGGAATGTCATATTGACCAGATCCATTTGCCGATACAAGGGGATAAAGATCAAAAAGGTAAAGGGAATAGATTATCAGGCCACTATATCAATTACGATGGAAAATGGTATGACAATGGTTTAATATTAAATGATTTGCAGAAGTTTAACGAAGTTGTTTACGAATCCTTAAGAAGTGTAATCAGTGAACAATTGGTGCAAGCGATCGACAAGGACGAGATCAATCATGAAGTAAAGCTCCATCGAGAATTTAAAGAAAGGCTGACCGAACATTTTGAAGGAAGGGAAGCGATCCTGAAAACCCTCCAATATTATCTTAAGAATCCTGGTGAGAAACAGGTTATGTCATTGATTGGTAATTCAGGTACGGGCAAATCGAGCGTAATAGCGCAGGCTGTAAAACTGAATGAAAAGAAAAGTGCTGTGCTTGTCTATCGTTTTATCGGGATCACATCCGGATCTTCCAATATCATATCGCTCCTGCAAAGTATTTGTGGCGAAATAGCAAGGGGTTTTGGTATTCAGGCCAAATCGCTTGCCCGCGAAGGAGATGATAAAGCTTGGTACGAAATGTCTGGATTGAGTGATATATTGAAAAAATGTCTGGAAAAAGCAACAGTTCAAAAACCAGTCCTCCTGTTTCTTGATTCAATGGACCAGCTCTCAGATTCCGACAATGCGAAAGCTTTAAACTGGTTACCCCGAACATTGCCCCCAAATGCCCGTCTGGTTGTATCCTTGCTACCCGAACTGAAACCGGCACTGGAAGCCTCTTACAAAGTAGAACTTGAAGTTTTGCCCATTGAAGAAGGGAAAGTCATCCTGAATAAATGGTTATCTGATGCCAATCGTACTCTTACCAATAACCAAAACGAATTGGTACTCAATAGTTTCAGCAGGAAACAGTTGCCCATTTATTTAAAACTCGCCTTCGAGAAAGCGCTGAAATGGCACAGTTACGACCACAAACATACCTTGAAAGAGGATGTGGAAGGTATGATCAACGACTATTTTGACGATCTGGAGAAGGATTATCCGAAAGAATTTGTACGGACGGCCACAAGTTATTTATTATCGGGCAGATATATGGGGCTTGCTGAAAACGAAATACTGGAAATTTTGGCTTTTGATAAGGAATATTGGGAAGTTTTTAAATCCGAAAGTCATAAAGACCACCGACAGGAATTACAGGACTTAAAAGATATTCTTGAAAAAGAGGTGAATGGCCAAAGAGGATATATGAAAATTCCGATTGCCGTATGGTCGCGCTTATATTTGGATCTGGAACCTTTCTTGACTGAACGGGATGCAGATGGTGTCCCGATTATTACCTTCTTTCACAGGCAGTTTAATGAATTGTTGAGGGAAAAATATGAGTTATAATGTAAGATTTTAGAAAACAAATTTAGTGTATATCATTATGAGACTTTCACAAAAAAAATATAATCAAACCCTTGCTGAATATTTTGATTCAAAGGATTATTTCCTTGAATCAATTGAAGAACAACAAGCTAGGGCCAAGCGGTTACCATCTACTCCACGACCGGTCAAAATACGAAAAGTTGTTGAATTGCCTTGGCAAAGACTTAGAGCACAACAATGGAATGAAATAGAGCATTTATATACTGAATTATATTTTTTAGAAGCTAAAGTCGAGGGCGGAATGGCAAGAGAACTAATGTCAGATTTTAGGAAATCCATTTCAGCTTTACCTTCAGATCAAGAGTTGATCAAGATTTTACAGCTAATAGAACGAGCCATACAAAAGGATTTGTTATTTATAGAGCAATACCCAATAAACTTGTTCCAATGCCTATGGAACTCATGTTGGTGGTATGATTGTCCGGAAGCTGCACATCATCACGTTGATATCGAAAATTATATATTAAACACAAAAGGAAATATTCCACCATGGTTGCAATCTGGCACTAAGCTTTTCAAAATTATTGAAAAATGGCTTCAACAAAAGGAACAGTTAACACCAGGATTCAGGTGGGTCCGCTCCATGAGACCACCTGCAGATAGTCTT
This sequence comes from uncultured Bacteroidia bacterium, assembly GCA_903927965.1. Classification (GTDB taxonomy): domain Bacteria; phylum Bacteroidota; class Bacteroidia; order Bacteroidales; family Prolixibacteraceae; genus JAAFHB01. The sequence continues at coordinate 12,190 of CAIYPA010000176.1, forward strand.
GAACAAAAACTTGTTGTATTATCTGAGCATGGAGCTACAAAATATTTGGCTATTTCATCAAATGGGCAAATATTAATTAGGGCAGATGAGCACAAGGCTACTCTATGGGACATTAAAAATAGTAAACAAATTGTGATTCTATCAGACCCTAAAATCACCTTTTGGGGAGTATCGTTTAATATTACACAATTAGCTCTTGCTTTCGGTATAAAAGAAAAAAAGCTTATTGCATTTGATCTAATCCATAGTTCAGAATTAGCTTATTATAGTATATATTCACATGAAATTAGTAGCCTGGGATTATCTTGTAATTGTGAATTTATTTGTGCTGGTTCGACTCAGGGATTGATATTTGTTTGGTCAATTGATGGAATATTGCTCAAAACAATAAAGACTGTGCAAAACAGCACCAGATTGAAGCGATTAACATTAAATTCAAATGACGACATAGTATCTGAGATTGTTGAAACGAGCAATAATTTGAAGTGCATTGCAATAACTTCAAATGGAAAAATAGTAGCTGGATTGAATGAAACTTCTATAAAAATATGGCATGTTAATTCTACAAAACTCATATTTGATTATGAAATCAGAGCATCTAGTATTTCGTTCTCCCCTGAATCTTCCGAACTAGCAATTGGTGGTATGTTTGGTGAAGTGTTGATTCTTGATCCTTTTAATCTCACATGGAAAGAGCCGCTAAAAGGTCACAAAATCGAATATCCAATTCGATGTATTACTTTTTCATTTGATGGGAACTGGATTGCTAGTGCAGGATTTGATGGACGAGTTTGTATCTGGAATTTCAAAACACAGTCTCTATTCAAAACATTTCTAGGTCATTCGATGACTCCTGAAGTTGTAGCACTATCTAATGATGCTCACATTATTGCTAGTGGAGCTTGGGAAGGAAATGTACTAGTGCGAGAAATTGATTTTTATTCAAATCCTATCGAATTACCGGAACATAAGGATTGGATACATAATATTATATATTCTAACTTTTCGAAGAAATTTGCAACAATTTCAGCAGATGAAACTGTTAGAATTTGGGATTCATGTTCTGGAAAAATGCTTCAAATGATTGTAAATTCAGGATATGGATTTACATTTTCTTTAAATGGTGAAATCTATGCTTCATGCAATATTGAAGGTGATTTGTTTATTTGTTTGAGTAGGACAAATGAAATTATAGAAGAGGTTTGGTCTCAGGTAAAGCATCATTTGCATCAATCAGTGTCCTTTTCTCCTGATGGTCAATTAATAGCTTATACCGCTGACAATAAAAAAACAGTTATTCTGGATTGGGGTTCAAAAAAAATAATTCATATTATTCCTTTTGAATCAGATTATATCGCCTTCTCGCCTGATGGGAATTGGCTTGCCTGTCTTAAAGTTGATCCAAGTCGTGAAGATCAAAAAATAATAGCCAATAATAAAACCCAAATCCATTTGTATAATGTAAAGTCTGGTTTAAAGAAGAAGACACTGAAATGCCCAATTTTTCAAGGATGCGTTAGCATAATATTTTCAAAGGATAGCAAGTTTGTAATTTTTTCTTCTGGGTTAGAGTTTTACATTTGGGATTTTTATAATGATCTATATTTAAAGAAATGGATAAATACAAGTTTGGACCGTGCAATGTCAAATGGTTATTATGATGAATGTATTAATATTAATATAAAACTATTTCAATTAAGGGCTGTTTTCGGATCTTCACCAACTGTCTGGAATGATGAAAAGGACAACTGTCTTTATTCTTACCCAAATGAGGTAACGGAACATATATTATTAAAATCTAAGATTATTCTTGGGTCAATGGTACACAGATTAGAAATGCTAAAAATGGAGGGGTCATTAACAGAATTGGAACATCTTCATACAAAAGAACCCTTTGACTTTTGGGATGGAATCATTCCAAAAATGTCATCGCTAACCCAAATTGATCCAATGACATTTGCTATTTTCAACTTCAAATAAGCTTATTTAAATTCAAATGAAGAGAGCAATATATCAACAGACTATTTGTTAATCAATCCTAATGAATATAATATATATGATTATTCTTACACTTTCTTGATCAAAGGTAATAATCGTTCCTTCGATCAGATCCAGACGGTGCATTGCTTTGAATAACCCTTCAACTCACTTATATTCGATATTCTTTTTAATAAACTTCCAACCCTGATACGGTTTCCTGTTCTGAATATCGTAGGAAATGACCAATACTAATCGGGTATTTCTGTCAACATAAATAATTTATATCATTTTGTTTCTGTCAACAGAAATAAGCAAACAATTTGCCAATCAGAACAAAGTCTATTGCATTGACAATGGAATACTTACAAATACTGCATTCAGGATTTCGGAGGACTATGGCAGGTACCTTTAAAACATCGTTTTTATTGAATTGGTACGCCGGGGACTTGAGGTCTATTTCCATCAGGGTAAAAAGGAGTGCGACTTTGTTGTCAAAGACGGGCAGAACATCTGTCAGGCCATACAGGTATGCCGCACCATGCAGGATGAAGGTACAAGAAAACGGGAACTGGATGGGTTATTGGAAGCACTTGAGGCATATGGTCTGCTCGAAGGGACAATACTAACCGAGGATGAGGAATTTGAACTTGTAGCAGAAGGTAGCAGGATTACCGTCCAGCCGGTTTGGAAATGGATATTATAAGTATCTTTACCAATTGGCAGATGAACCCTGTATAAAATAAATAAATCCATGCCTTATGAGACATTCTTTTTCTTAAATTTGGTAAACCATAAATTTATAAATCCATGAGCTCAATTAAACTTTTTGAAAGCAAGCAGATACGGTCGGTTTGGATTGAAATGGAAAACAAATGGTATTTTTCGGTTCAGGATGTTGTACAATTGTTAACGGATACACCTGATGTTAAGGATTATATCAAAAAAATAAAAAAACGGGACGCACTATTAAATGCCAACTGGGGGACAATTTGTCCCCTGGTTGAAATGATGACTGCTGATGGAAGAAAGCGTAAAGTGCAAGCTGCAAATGCTCAAGGTCTCCTGCGAATCATTCAATCCATACCCTCTCCTAAAGCGGAACCTTTTAAACAATGGTTGGCTCAGGTTGGTTCCGACAGGTTGGATGAGATCGAAAATCCAGAATTGGCTACCTTGAGGACCCGTGAATTGTACAAGTCAAAAGGATATCCTGATGACTGGATCGAAAAACGGATGAGAAGCATCGCCATTCGTGAAGAGCTGACCGAAGAATGGAAAAACCGGGAGGTAAAAGAAAAATTTGAATACGCAATCCTGACGGCAGAAATTTCGAAGGCCACCTTTGGTTTGACACCTTCTGAATACAAGCAAGTTAAAGGACTGAAAAACCAGAATCTGCGCGATCACATGACCGACCTTGAATTAATCTTCTCCATGTTGGGTGAAGCTTCAACCACTGCGATTGTAAAAACACAGAATCCAAAAGGTTTTGCCGAGAATAAAATTGTTGCAAAACAAGGTGGTAAAATAGCCGGTGACGCGAGAAAAGCCCTTGAACTAAAAACAGGAGAGAATGTTGTTTCGGAAGAAAATTACCTGCCTGAATCAAAGAAAATAAGGGAAATCAGAAAAGGCAAAGAGAATTAAATGAATCAAGCGATTACGGATAGTAAAGATATTTTTATAAACTAAAGGTTTTATTTAATGGTTCATTTTATCATCTTCACATTATAAAATCAGTATAACACACTTATTCAGTTATGTACAAAGATTCAAAAGGCATTGAAAACACTTTTCAGGAGGAATCATATCAATATTTCGACAAATACCTGAAAAAATTCCTTAACCTTTTGAGCAATAACATCCCTTTTAAGCCGAACGTGTCGAATTTGGCAGCAGGGATTGGTGTTTCGTGGGAATCGGTGATCAATTACCTCCGGTATCTCGATGAGGCTGAGATTATAAAAACGATCTATTTTGAAGGACGGGACATCAAAAGCTTGTCGAAACCTGATATGGTATATCTTCATCACCCCAACCATTTTTATGTTTTTAATCCCGAAATGACCAATAAAGGCAACTTGCGGGAATCGTTCTTTGTTAACCAATTGTCATACAAGAACATAGTAGAGAAGGCAAAAAGGGGCGATTTTGTTGTTAACAGCAAGTACTATTTTGAAATTGGCGGCAAAAACAAGACCTACCATCAAATAGCCAACTTCAAAGATTCGTTTATAGCTGCTGACGAACTAGAATTCGGTTATAAAAACAAAATTCCGCTCTGGTTGTTTGGGTTTTTGTATTAACACAAAAAGAAGACTTTAAGATTGGCCAATAAAAATCAATTCAAATTCAAAACCCAGAATGGGTTTAACTTGAATAACCCTGGGTAAGTGGTCCCGAACAAAAGCCTGGCCGATGCTCGAAAGACAAATGGACCACGCAACCCAGGGAAAAAAGGCGCAACACAAAAACCGTCCGTGATCGAAGGTTCGGAAAAGAGCTTATCTCCCTTCGGACGGAACAGGCAATCCCCTTAAAAGTTTGTTATGCAATGCTGAACATTGTTTTTAGGATAGTGCTTCTTAGTTTGGGATTGCTTTGGAGTGCAGGCGATAATCATTCAAATTCTGTCTTGTTCCGTACTCCGCGCAATGACAAATCATGAGAGTAAAAGTGCTGTAATATTATTTGCGATCTTCATCCAACTTTTGGTTTTTGTGGCGCAATCCTATATTTTATTTGTTCACCTTAGGTGCTGTCAATGGGTAAGGGTATGATATGCCTCAGGACTGTTTATCGTGCCTATGTGTTTTTTCTACCTTTCATCCACAATCTCCTTCAATATATCCTGTAAACCTTTATTGCTTACATCTCCCCGATGGATTACCACCGAATAATTGAGGACCAACGGTTTATTTTTAGGAATTTCCACAGTCCGGTTTCCGGGCCAGGCGCAATTTTGCATGCTTTTTTCCTTTCGGATGATCCATTTCTGCGCAAAATCGGGGTTAGTGGGATGGTCAACCATCATGATCCCGGCTAGCTTCCCATCTTTTCCAACTGAACCAGAGATATCCATATCGGCACCACCTGTAATTGCAAGGTTCTGCGGAACAACCTCGTTGCCATTAGTTGTAAACTTCATTCCCGGAATTAAAGGCATCCTGACCGAAAAACCACTATATCCTTTTTCATCCTGGGAACCTCCGATTCTGATCCCATTTTCGAGGGCTTTCAATTCAATGCAAAAATCAATCCTGCGACAATCGTTTACTAACGGAAATATCACAATCTTTGTATTTTCCTCTATTATAGTACTTTGTACATTATCCTTCAGCCAAAGCGGACTTTTCCACAACACCCTGACTTCCAGGATGCCAGTTGAATTCTTCCCCTTGCTGAACTTTAGGTCGGCTACCTCTTGTGAGAAATTCTCGCACATCCACGGATCACTTAATCGCAAACTGTCTTTCCAAAGCTGGTGCCATGTCCAGAAAATCCCACGGTGGTGAAAATGGTCGGCAGGAAAGTCTTCACTTAATATTTCACCATCCAAACCATAAACAGGGTGGAGGTAGTTTGAGCGTGAATATTTGCCATCCAACGATTTAGGCAGTTTCTGGTAAAAGAAAACCTTTTGGTTGCCATCTTTAATCCATGCACCTTGGGTTGTGGGTTCCATGGAAATCTGGGAGAAAACAGAAACAGAGGTTGCAAATAAAAGTACAACTGTAAGATAGATTTTCATGATTTATAAAGTTAGTCTTATGCCACAAAGACACTAAGACACCAAGATTCACAAAGGTTATTTATTGGTTTATAAGGCTTTTTGTGCCTTTGAGCCTTTGTGGCTTTGTGGCTGTTTTTAATTATTCATCTTTAAAAATGGATCCTATATTAAAAACATAGAGACGTACGATCGTACGTCTCTACATAATTAATTGATATTAAATTTATTAATATTTGAAAACCTTTCCACCAGCCATAACCTGCTGTGTTTTTTCGTCGAACGTTGCTTTTTGTCCGGTACGAAGGGCAGCGGTTGTCATGATATTGGCAATCGAATGGGCATAACCGGCTTCAACAGGTGCATTGGTCTTGATGTTGTTGTCGCGGACACACTGCATCCAGTTTTTCACGTGGGCATTGGTCAATGGATCGGCACCGGTATTTGAATCGGTTTCCACCTTCATCTGCGGAAGCTCGAAATCGGCCAGCAGATTGGCTTTCATTCCCATTTCCTTGGCATACCGTTCTTTTAAGCCACCTTCGGAAGTGATCTTGTTGGTATCGAGATCCAGTTTTCCACCATTCGAGAAATACCATTCCTTGGTACCACCCGACTCATTGGTCTGACGTGAAGAATATATCACCTGGAAACCTTCCTCCATGTTGTCCAATGGGCCGTAATCGAAAACAGCCGTCATTGTATCAAAATTCCTGCGGCCATCTTTCCAAACATAGATGCCACCATTGGCAGCAACCGAACGTGGGTGTGGCAAATGAGTGAACCAATGTACCGTATCAATCTGGTGAGCCATCCATTGTCCTGGAATACCTGACGAATAAGGCCAGAAAAGTCTAAATTCCAAATATTTACGAGGATCCCATTTCTCAACGGGGCGGTTCATTAAAAACCGTTTCCAGTCTGTATCCGACTCCTTGATATCAGCCACTTCTTTTGGACGGCGCCAGCGGCCTGGCTGATTCACGTTCCATGTCATTTCGACTGCGCAAATCTTCCCGAATTTCCCTTCCTGGATAAAATTATGGGCTGCCTGGTAATTTGGCCCTGAACGGCGCTGCGAACCAATCTGGACAACTTTTCCAGTTTCGTTCACCGCTTTCTTTGCAAAAATGGCATCGTCCATGGTTTCGGCAAATGGCTTTTCGCAATACACATTCAATCCTGCCTTCACCGACTGGCCACACAGCATAGCATGTTGAAAGTCTGCAGTGGAGATCATGACCGCATCCATTTTCTGATCGAACAGTTCATCGGTATTACGGGCTTCAAGTGGTGTAGTCCCATTGTTTTTCTTGATCCAATTGGCACCATCCGCGCGGCGTTTGCTCCAAAGGTCGCACACGGAAGCAAATTCAAAATTCAGCTCTTTTGCCGATTTCTGAAATGCCGGCCCCAATGCGCTTTCAAAACGGCCCGAAAAGCCGAGGATCGCAACCTTAACACGGTCGTTGGCACCAATGATACGGCCATAGCTTTTGGCACTCATGGCCATACTGCCTACTGTCAAACCGGCAACACCAATTGCCGATTTCTGAATAAATTCCCTTCTGTCTGACATGTTTGTTTTTTTTACTTCGTTAGTTTATTGAGCATTAACATTTAAATATTACTTCTTAATTCAATAGCGACTGGCGGCTGGCAACTGGCGGCTGGCAATTCGTATATCGAATGAAAAATCGATTTCACAACCTGCACTGAAAATCAATTACTAAAAGCGGCTGGCAATTAGCGGTTGGCAGCTGGCTGTTCGTAATTCGACAGAAATAGATCTTTCATAACTTGCACTTAACAACAACCCAATTACGATTTTGAAAACCTGATCATCTTCGTATTGCGATTTGCCATCCGCCAATTGCCAGTTGCCAGTCGTGAATTGCCAGTTGCCAGAAGCCAGTTGCCAGCCGCTAGTTCCCCTAAATCTTCGGCTCCCAACCTGGTTCGTAGTCGCGTCCCCACAATTTCATAGCTTCCTTGTTTAGGATATGGCCATCTTTCGTATTAACATCGAAGGACTTGCCGATCCGGTAGGAAATGTTTGCATAGTGGCACATCATCTGACTGATCGCCCCTTGTTCAATCGGTGAATTGAGCTGGGTTTCTTTTCCCCTGATCACGGCAAAAAAGTTCTTGATATGGGAGTCAGTCATATCTCCTCCACCACCCAGTGCGGTACCTGCTTCATTTCCGGAAGACTGACTACTTTTGATTACTTTTCCTTTCAGGTCAAACAGTTTATAGCCACCACGGTCCACAAAAACAGAACCTTCCGAACCATAGATCCAGGTACCACGATCGGCACCATAGGTCAAAACGCCTGTACGGCTTTTGCCATCCCACTTGATAATTTTGTTGCCCGGAAATTTGAACGTAGCATCCATTGTATCGTACATGACCCATCCATCATCAGCATAATGACGTTTGGCAGCCTCACAATCAACATGTTCAGGATATTCGACCTGCAATGCCCAACGGGCAACGTCCAATTCATG
>CAIYPA010000177.1 GCA_903927965.1 uncultured Bacteroidia bacterium
GGAATCAACTGGCTGGCAAGCCACAATGAGCAAAATCAAATGCTGCTTTACCTGCTGTCAAGGCTCGATTACAAACAAATGGTTACATGCGACAATATGAATATCTGGCACACTTTGCGTTCCGACGGCAACCAGCAAATGATGTTCTTGATGAACCTGTACACCGCTCCTCAATCAGCAAATATTGAATACGTTGATAAATTGGGCCATCTGGTAAAATTGGGCAAAGTAGATGTGGAAGCGATGACTGTAAAAACGATCAGATTATAATTAAGGATTCATGCGAATTAAAAGTGAGTAAAAAAAAGGCAGACTGCGGCATTTTTGCCAATACACCAAAATATCAATGGATAATTTATAATTATTTTGGAGGAAGAAGGTTTTGGTTGTCGTTAACTTTGGGTAATGGAGATTATAGATTATTCAGGGATGGTGGGATCTCGGGCAGACAATGCAAGTATTTGTCTATCTGTGCGTTGTGTAATGGATACGATTTGATGAGGCTGAATTGAAATGGAATTTATTAGAATAACATTGGTAACGAGAATACATTTGAAATGAAAATTAACCTTTTGATGCTTTCTTTGACAGGAATATTTTTTGCTGCCTTTTCTCAATGTACCTCTTTTCAGAAGGTCGAAACCCTAAGTCCTCTCGAACAGAGGCTCGACCGACTGATGGGAAAAATGAGCATGCAGGAAAAAATTGAGCAACTTTATTACAAAACAGACGGAAATGAACGTTTGGGCATCCCTCAGTTCAAGGGAAGTGATGGCCCTCATGGAATTGGAAATAATGCCAAAGGTTTTTCATCCTTTCCTGTTACTATCGCTATGGCTGCCACCTGGGATCCGGAGTTAATCACCCGTGTTGGACGGGCAATTTGCGAAGAACAGGCTGCCCGTGGACGTGATCGCATTGCAGGACCTACTTTGGACTTGCTGATCGACCCAAGAATTGGCCGGGCTCCTGAAACAATTGGAGAAGATCCGTTTTTAGGTGGCCGTATTTCAGAAGCTTTTGTAATGGGTCAAAATACAACCTCAGTATTCGGATCAATCAAGCACTATAATTTAAATACTTACGAACTTAATCGCAGGACAAATAATTACTTGAGTGATGAACGCAGTCTGGTAGAATTCTGGGGTTATCACTGGAAACGAACCATTCAGCAAGGCGGAGCACTGTCGGTAATGTGTGCCTACAATTGGGTGAACGGAGACAAATGTGCCGAAAATAAATTTCTGATTAAAGATGTTTTGCGCGACCACTTGGGTTATGATTTCTACTCGATGTGCGACTGGGGTGGTTTCAGCGATACTGGTAAAGCCCTGAAATCGGAATTGGATTTTTGTGAAGGCAATGACCTGTATATCAAAGAGCTCCCTGTCGGAGTAAAAAGCGGACAATTTGATAGTACACTGGTTTATCGTGCTGTGCGAAATGTGTTGCGTACCAAAATCATTTCAGGAATGATTGATGGAGTACCCGTTATTTCAAAAGAAGTGATCGACAGCAAA
>CAIYPA010000178.1 GCA_903927965.1 uncultured Bacteroidia bacterium
CCACCATGGTGCAATTTCAGCGCCGAGCCGGGCCATGCTGATGAGCGGGAAAAGCCTGTTCCATGTTTACGACAAGTTGGAGGGTGTCCATACCATGCCGATGCACTTCGCCGAAAATGGGTATGAAACCTTTGGGACTGGTAAATGGCACAATGGCGCAAAAACATTCGAGGCTTCGTTCCAGAAAGGTAAAAATGTATTTATAGGTGGGATGGCTGACCATTACAATGTTCCCTGTCAGGATTTGGGTGCAGGCCACCATCTTACAAGTCCGGTCAAGAAAGGGTTTTCCACCGATCTTTTTGCGGAGGCAGCCATCGGGTATATCAATGAATATGCAAACAGCAAAAGGGAACACCCATTTTTTTGTTATGTCGCCTTTACCGCGCCCCACGACCCACGTTCCCCACGAAAAGACTATATTGGGATGTACCCGCCGGAATCAATTCCTTTGCCTGGAAACTTCAAAGCACTCCACCCTTTTGCATTTGACCAATTGGATATCAGGGACGAAAATCTAGCCCCTTGGCCGAGGACACCCGAAATTATCCAGGAATCGTTGGCCGACTACTACACCTTGATCTCACACCTTGACGCCAAAGTCGGTGAGATTATCGAAACCTTAAAAAAGGAGGGTCTTTTCGACAATACGATCATCGTATATGCTTCCGACAATGGATTGGCCATTGGAAGCCACGGACTATTAGGCAAACAGGATCTTTATGAACACAGTATGAATGTCCCGCTGATCATCAGTGGACCCGGTATTCCCAAAAATAAGGTGACCAATGCGTTGGTCTATCTGTACGACCTCTTCCCTACCCTAAGTGACCTCTGTAACATTCCTCAGCCTAATGGAATTGATGGGAAGAACCTGGTACCCATTATGATGGGAAAATCAGAAGGGGTAAGAAATACCCTTTACACTGCATACCGCAACACAGTCAGAGCAATACGTACAAATGACTACAAATTAATCTATTACCCACAACGCCTTTACAATCAATTGTTTAACCTTAAACAAGATCCGCTCGAAATAAACAACCTGGCTTATCTTCCCGATTTTGAAACAAAGAAAAATGAGATGATGCAGTTGCTAAAAGAGGCTTATACTGCAAATGATGACACGGCTACCCTGGAGCCAAAGGAAATTTTGCCGCTCCAATACGATTACAAGAAGTTAAAACAACAACCGGATGCATCACAACCTGAATATATACTCAAAAAATACTTCAAATGAAAAGACGCAATTTCATTGGATCAACATTAATTGGATCGGCAGGGATTTCGTTGGGCGCCTCAAATCTGCCTTTCCCCTCATCTGTACTGGGGGCTAATGATAAAATTGTTCTTGGATTGATCGGATCCGGAAGCAGGGGACTGAGTACCATTGTCAGTACCTGCCAGATCAATGCGAATGTTGTCATTAAAACTGTTTGTGATGTCAATGATTTGAAAGCAGCAAAAGCGATCAGTACCATCGAAAAGGTGCTGGGATACAAACCGCTGCGTTCCAAGAATATGAAAGAGGTCTTCAACGACAAGGAGGTTGATGCCGTTTGGATCTCGACACCGGAGCACTGGCATTCACTCGCTACGGTTTGGGCTTGCCAGGCAGGGAAAGATGTGTATGTGGAAAAAAATCCGTCAATCAGTATCTGGGAAGGGCGCAAGATGGTCGAAGCTGCCGTTAAGTACAAGCGGATCGTTCAGGTTGGATTTGAAAACAGAAGTGCCCCCTACGCTTTTACTGCAAGGGAATATATACAAAGTGGTAAACTTGGGCAGATTGTTGCTGTTAAGTCCTACAACATGCTGGGGGGCAGCAAATGGATGCCAAAACCCGATACGGCTGTTCCTGTTGGATTGGATTGGGATGCATGGCTGGGGCCCGCACCCTACGTTCCATACAATCCAAACATTCACGATATGGAGAGCCGTGGCGGATGGGGAAACTTTTGGGCCTATAGCGGAGGGGTGCTGGCCGATGACGCCAGCCATGTCATGGATTTGGCCCGAATGGTGTTGGGCGACCCTGGCCATCCGAAGTCGGTATATGGCTGGGGTGGCAACAATGCCTGGAATTCGACAAAAGAAACACCTGAATTTCAATCCATAACTTATGATTTTGGGAAATATACACTGACATGTGATAGTGGAAATGCCACCAACTATATGAAAAAAACGCCCAACAATATCAGGATGGACCCCAAACTATTTCCTGATTGGCGCACCAATGCAACAAGGACAGAGATCTATGGTACCGAAGGACTGATGTATCTCGGCAGACATGGAGGGGGCTGGCAGGTAAAAGGTGAAGACTCTGTACTCATTGCCCAGGACGGCGGCATATTCCCCGATCCCGACCATCAGAAAGATTTCATTGAATCGCTCAAGTCACGCAAAAAACCGAACGGAGCTGTCGAACAGGGGCAGCTTAGCGCTTGCCTGGTCCATCTTGGCAATATTTGTTATCGAGTGGGGAACAAACAATTGGTTTTCGATGGGGAAAAGGAACAGTTTATTGGAAATGATGAAGCCAATAAATTCCTTAGAACATCTTATCGGGAGAATTACAGAATGCCTGAAAAGGTGTAAAAAAATCTATCTATATTTGATTTCATAACAGGCTTGAAAAATAACGTTTAACTTATAACTATTTAGATATGAAACGCTTCAATTTCATTTTTCTTATTCTTATTCTGATCGGAGGTTATGCACTTAAAGCCCAGGATACTGATCAAAAGATTCCTGCAAGTTTACGGGGCACAAAAATCACTGCCAAATGGGCTGATCGTGCCGTAGTAAAGGATGGAGGTGCCAATCCTGGAGGTCAGTACATACTGTGGTATCAAAAGCCGGCTATCGTTTGGGAAGAAGCCCTGCCATTGGGAAACGGTCAATTGGGGGCCATGATCTTCGGCGGTATTGCCGATGAACGGATCCAATTGAACGAAAGCACATTATGGGACGGTTATCCACTCGATCCAAATGACCCATCATCGCTGGAGAACCTTCCGGAGGTTAGAAAACTGCTTTTCGAAGGAAAGAACAATGAGGCTGTTGCACTTGCAGGAAAGCACATGATGGGCAAGCCAAAAGGGGTAAAACCTTTCCAGTCGTTGGGCGAACTTTGGTTCGATACCCCAATTTCGGAAGCTTCCGGCTATGTCCGTAGTTTAAATTTGGGCACAGCTATTGCACAAACAGATTTTGTCTCAGAGGGTGTGAAATATTCCAGGGAAGCGTTTATTTCCCCATTGGATCACGTTCTCGTTATCAAATTAACGAGTGATCAGAAAGGAAAGATATCATTCAATTTGACATTGAAACGTCAGCAGGATGCAGTATGTGAAGGTGTTAATAACGATCCAAATTCGTTAATTCTAAAGGGGACACTTCCGGTTAAAGATGATACCGGTAAACCACGTGGACTTAGTTTTGCGGCGCAGGTAAAAGCATTTGCCAAAGGAGGGAATGTAAAAATAAAAAATGGAATCATGCAGGTAACTGAAGCAGACGAAGTTACACTTTTTGTTAGCGGTGCCACAAATTATGCCGGACTTGATCATTTGCCAAAAGGTTATGATCCTAAGATTAACCCGTCTGCAACATGTGCCAGTTTCATTAAAAAAGCGATTGTAAAAGACTACGAACAGCTCAAAACTTCGCATATCAAGGAACACCAACGACTGTTTGGACGGGTCGATATCCATCTGGGTGAAACTGATGCTGCTACACTTTCGTTGCCAATTGATAAAAGACTAACAATTGCAAAGGAGAGCGGGGTGCCGGATAACGATTTGGTAGGAATTTTCTTCCAGTATGGGCGATACCTGCTGATTTCAAGTTCGCGTCCCGGAACCATGCCCGCCAATTTGCAAGGATTGTGGGCCTGGCAGATGAACCCGCCATGGAATGCCGACTATCATACAAATATCAATCTGCAAATGAATTACTGGCCGGCAGAAATCACCAATTTGTCGGAACTCCATTTGCCTCTTTTTGATTTGACCGAGGCATTGGTCAAACCAGGAGAGAAGTCCGCAAAAGTGCTATACGGTGCAAACGGTTGGGTCGTGCATCATCTTACAGATTCATGGGGCTTTACCGCTCCAGCCGATGGTCCTCAGGGAATCTGGCCGATGGGCGCAGCCTGGCTGGCTCAACATCCGTGGGAACATTATACCTATACCGGTGATTTGAGTTTTCTGAAAAAGCGGGCCTATCCAATTATGAAAGGTGCTGCCCGTTTTATTCTCGATTTTCTTGTTGAAGCTCCTGCCGGAACTGCATGTCCCGGAAAACTCGTGACCAACCCCTCCTACTCGCCCGAGAATGAATTTTATCTGCCTGATGGCAGCAAATCTGTTTTTACCTATGGTGCCACGATGGACCTCGAAATCATTCACGACCTGCTGACGCATTGCATCGAAGCCAGTAATCTGCTGAACCAGGATAAGGATTTCCGCGATGCATGTCAGAAAGCCCTTGAAAAACTGGCTCCGATCCGTATAAGTCCTGCAACTGGTCGGATTATGGAATGGGCCGAAGATTACAAGGAAACTGACCCTCATCACCGCCATACTTCCCATTTGTTTGGACTACATCCCGGAAACCAGATCACGATGCTTGGGACACCCGAATTGGCAGAAGCTGCCCGCAAAACCCTTGAAGGTCGCGGCGATGGTGGGACAGGCTGGAGCCTCGCCTGGAAAATCAACATGTGGAACCGCTTACAGGATGGAAACCATGCTTATAAGTTGCTTTCCAATTTATTGGCTACAAGGACATTGCCCAATCTATTCGACAACCACCCACCATTCCAGATCGATGGGAATTTCGGCGCAACAGCCGCAATTGCTGAAATGCTTGTACAAAGCCAATCGGGAAATAAGGATGGAAGCTATACCATTCAACTTTTGCCATCACTACCAGATACATTTTCAGAAGGATCGGCAAAAGGGTTGTGTGCCAGGGGCGGTTTCGTAATCGACCTTCAATGGGAAAATGGTAAAGTCCAAAAGGTCACTATCCTCTCCCGAAATGGAGGGGCGTTGCATGTCGCAGAAGAAACCAAACGTTATGATACTCAAACGAAGAAAGGGGAAGTTATACAATTGGGGCCTGATCTGAAGAGATAATTCATTGACTTGAATGATTTTGATTCATACAGGTAATCCTTTAATATAATATTTAAATTAAACCACAGAGCAAAAGACCCGAGGATTCACAAAGTATTGATAGATAAATTATTATGCCTTGTGAAACTTTGTGTCTAGGTGTATATGTGGCCTATAAAATAAAAATAGTGGATTGCATAACTGATTTGAACGATTAACTTTGTTTAAAGTTTCAACCAAATTGGTGTATGCAGGACGAGGATAAAAGTAAAAGAATCGCTGATGATCTTTTTGACCATTTTAAAGAAGGTGATCTCAAGGCCCTTCAGCAATTGTTTTCAATCTATTTTCCGCGCCTCAACGATTTTGCAAAGAATGTAGTCAAAGACGATGTGATATCCCAGGATATTGTACAAGAAGTCTTTGTGAAAATTTGGGAAAACAGGGCCAATATTGAAAGCCTTAATATTGAGGGTTTTTTGTTTAAACTTGTAAGAAACCGTTGTATCGATTACATCAAGCACCTGAAGGTTGTCAGCAATCATCTTCACGAAATCCATGTTTCATCGGCATACGAAGAGTTGTACCGTATCGATTTTATTGGGAACGAACCCTACGTCCTGATCGAAGTTGAGCTAAAAACCAAAATAGAGAATACCATTCTGGCATTACCGGAAAGATGCCGCGAGGTATTTATTTTAAGCCGCCTGGATGGGCTAAAGAATAAAGAAATTGCGGAGAAACTCGGTATCAACATTAAGAATGTGGAGCGTCACCTCAACCGCGCCCTGAAATCATTCCGCAAGAATTTTACCGAAGAATTGCCAATTGCACTTATAATATTGATATTTAATGGTTTATAAAATTTTAATTTTATAAACCGTATTCTAAGGACAAATACCTTATATTTAATTTTTAAACCTTGAGTCCACTCCGAAAAGCCTTCTTCTGCCACAATGACACAAAGGCTCAAAGGCTTCACTAAGTGTATCGTGTTGATATTATAACCTTTGTGAAAACTTAGTGTCTTTGTGTCTTAGTGGCATTTTTTGTTTTTATCTTTTCGGAGTGGACTCAACCTTTTTTTTGAAAAATATTCCCAAACCAATGATGGGTATTCTTAACCCAATTTCGTTATATAGCCAACAGGAAAAATTAAACCAATGGATCAACAATATTATCAGGATATTATTTACCGCTATTTTCGGGGGCAACTTTCCGATGGTGAATACGAAGTGTTGACCGATTATCTTCAGGACAGTGCAAACCGTGAATACTTTGAAAAGGTCAAACTGGATTGGAACCTGCATCCTGAACTTAATGATACAGGAAAAAAAAACTGGAAACGGCTTGAATACAAGATAAATAGACAGAATTTCCCGATTGATAAAACAATAACTACCCGCAGACTGTGGATTCAGGTTGCCTCCATAGCTGCTATATTGATATTCGGTCTTTTTGGCGGTAGTATCCTGACTTATTTATTATCTGATAATAAAGTAATTCAGGAAGAGTTGGTTTTTGAGACTCCGCGTGGCGAAAAATCGTTGGTCAAACTTCCCGATGGATCACAAGTTTGGTTAAACGCCAATTCCAGGTTGGTCTATCATTCGTTTTCATCCAGTCACAGGCAGGTGGAATTAAAAGGGGAAGCATTTTTTAATGTGGCGCACAACGAGAAAGCGCCCTTTGTGGTTAAAACCGATAAATGCGAGGTCGAAGTTTTGGGAACAACCTTCAATGTGATGGCCTACAATGAATTCGGACGACAGGAGATAACCTTGCTTACAGGAAAGGTAAACGTGCATACTGATAACAGTGAGCATGTTATAAAATCAGGGCAGGCGTTGATCCTAAAAGATGGCCATATTCAGGTAGTGGAAGCGAACACATCACAAGCCTCGGGGTGGGTTGAGAACAAATTCAACTTTGCCAATATCCCATTGTCCGAATTAATGAAACGGCTTGAAAACTGGTACGATGTGGACATCACTCTCCAGAACAATTCAGGCAAGGAGATCAATTTCACAGGAACCTTTAAAAACGAAGAAACCATCTGGCAGGTATTGGATGCCATAAAGGTTTATACACCAATAGAATACAAAAAAACAAACTTGCGTCAGATTAAAATTTCAGTCAACTAAAAGAAGTGAATAGGCTAATCATCAATTAACTAAACAAAGAAAGGAGGAAGAGGAGAACGGGAGAGCGGAAAATGAAAAATGGAGAAAGGAAAATAGACTGTTTGTGGAAGAGACTTGAAGAAGTCCAGATAAAAAGACATTTTAATTTGCAGGTATACAATTCACAGTTCCACGCCGCCAGCCGCCAGTCGCTAACAGCCAGCCGCCTTTTTCAGATCCCCAAAATATCCCTGAGTAGCAAATAAATTTGGAAAGGCGAATCATTGCAAAAAAAGACGCCAGGTGAGCGGCAACTCGTCTGACGTCATTCATTGAAAATTAATATTCATTAAAATCGAAGTAAAAGTATGAAAAAAAACGATCCGAAGCAACGGCATCGCGGATGGCCTACGCTCAAAAAAATCTTGATCATTATGAAGCTAACAACTGTGTTGATTTTTATGGCGCTTTTCCAACTCTCGGCCAAATCGTATTCGCAGGAAACGAAGTTGAGCCTTAAGTTTGAGAACGAAACGCTTGAAAATGTGTTTAATAAGATAGAAGCGAATTCTCAGTTTTCGATCTTCTATAAAAATGAATTGATCAAGGATTCAAAGGAGGTAACTGGGGAATTCAAAAACGCAATGATTTTTGAGATACTCGATCAGGTCTTAAAAGCTGAAAATCTTTCCTATACGGTTAAGGATAGGTTGATTATGATTGTGCCTAAGGATTATGTGGCCAATGATAATGCTCCATTGCAACCGGGAAAAAAAGTAACCGGCAAAGTGTCCGATTCATCAGGAGCCTCACTGCCTGGTGTTTCTGTTGTAGTTAAAGGAACTACAACCGGGGTAATCACAGACATCAACGGCAATTATTCGCTGGCCAATGTTCCTGAAAATGCAACTTTGCAATTCTCATTTGTTGGGATGAAAACACAGGAGGTTTCAGTCGCCGGTAA
The DNA here is from genome assembly GCA_903927965.1 of uncultured Bacteroidia bacterium. Classification (GTDB taxonomy): domain Bacteria; phylum Bacteroidota; class Bacteroidia; order Bacteroidales; family Prolixibacteraceae; genus JAAFHB01. The sequence goes on from CAIYPA010000178.1 coordinate 8,211, forward strand.
AATGGCAATTGATGTAATTCTTGCCGAGGAGAGTGTTGGAATTGAAGAAGTTGTAGCAGTTGGCTATGGCACACAAAAGAAAGTAAACATGACAGGCGCTGTCTCATCTGTCAAATTCCAGGAGATGGCCTCAGGTCGTCCGATGATCAATGTATCTACAGCATTAGCAGGCGTGAGTTCAGGGGTAACAGTCCGTCAAGGCAATGGTAAACCTGGCTCGGATACGGGCACCATCCGAATACGCGGTATTGGCACCCTTAATAACAGTGACCCGCTCATAATTATTGACGGAATGGAAGGAACGCTGGATGCCGTCAATCCGCAGGACATCGAGTCCATCTCCATCTTAAAGGACGCCGCTTCGGCTTCCATTTACGGGTCAAGGGCTGCCAATGGGGTTATCCTGGTAACCACCAAGAAGGGTGACAGCAAAAAACTGAATGTAACTTACAATGGTATATTTTCTGTTGCAGAGCCAACCAACCTCCTGGATTTCATTTCAGATTATCCTACTTATATGCGTTTAATGAATGAAAGTGCCAGGAACATAGGTACTGCAGAGGTATTTGGATCAGCCACAATTTCAGCTTGGGATACTGCAAATAAGGATCCTAATGGTTTAAATTCAATAGGAATACCCAATTATGTTGCTTTCCCGAATACGAATTGGAACAAGGAGATGTACAGGAAAAACCTGGTACAGGATCATACCGTGACTGTAAATGGTGCCACCCAAAATGCAAGGTTCCTCCTCTCTGCCGGATATCTGGACAACCCGGGTCTCGTCGAAAATACGGGTCTGCAACGTTTCTCGCTCCGCTCAAATGTGGAAATTGATGCCAACAAATGGCTGACGGTGGGTACACGGATCTATGCTACCATGAACAATACAGAATTGGGGAACTATTCCAATGTGCTGACCTATGCTTATCAGTCAACTCCCGGTGTCTATCCGCGATATGACGGATTGTATGGTTATCCTGAAGCCCCCGAAGAGAGTGCTACAGCGAACAACCTTTATCCAATGCTTAACCAGTTAAAAGGGGAAGACAAAGTATCCAGAATGAATGCGACACTTTATTCGAAAGTTAAAATCACCAAAGATTTGAGTTGGGACGTCAACTTTAATTACAATAAGCGGATCGACGAATACAACAACTATAACAATCCTTTAGTCGGCAAACGTGTAAAATTCAGTACAGGTCAGATTATGAGCCCATTGACGGACCCATCATTACTATCGACCTATTACAACACTTATGGCAGTAACACCTACATCCTTGAAAGCCTTCTGCACTACAACAAAACCTTTAATGGTAAACATAGCGTTACAGCATTGGCTGGCTATAATGAAACCTACGCCAAATCGTACAACCACAACGCCACCAAAAAGGGACTTTTTGACCAGAGCGCTTATGTGTTCGATGCGGCGACTACCATGATTTCAATCACCGGTACGGCATCTGATTGGGCTTTACGCTCCTTTTTTGGTCGTATTAACTACGATTTCAACCAACGCTATCTGTTTGAAGCGAATATGCGCTATGACGGCTCTTCCAGGTTTTCATCCGACAACAGGCACGGAACCTTTCCCTCTTTTTCTGTGGGATGGAGAGCATCTGAAGAACAATTCATGAAGAACCTTAATTTTCTTCAGAATCTGAAGTTTCGCGCTTCATGGGGTAAACTTGGGAACAACGCTTCGGGCAATTACGACTACATGGCCCTCTATAATCCTGTAAGTTACTCTTACAATGGCCTTCAGGTTACAGGTCTTGCACCGGGAAAAATCCCGAATCCCATGCTGCAATGGGAATCCACTACAGTTGGGAACATCGGTCTGGACATTACGGTCCTGAATGGTCGTCTTTCGGGTGAAATGGATGGCTACAACAAGGTAACAGATGGAATATTAACCACTCCACCGATTTACCTCACACTTGGACTGGTTGGCGCTCCAACCCTCAACTCTGCCGAAGTGACGAACAAAGGATTTGAAATGAACCTTACATGGAAGGATCACATTGGAGAAGTAAAATACTCAATATCAGGTAATTTCGGATACAATAAAAACACAGTTACCAAATACAAGGGACAACTTGTGACCGAATGGCGGACGGATGCTACGGGTGCTCCGGTTTATTATTCCAATATTGGTGATGTTTCGAGTGGTGGCGATACCCGTGTTCTGGAAGGTCACATGATCAATGAAAATTACCTGATGGATATTTACCATGGAAATGGTCAGTACAACAATGCAGATGGAACAGTCAACATCGAAGGTGGACCAACCGACGGAATGATCCGCACACCTGCCGACATGACATGGTTGAACGGAATGATCGCTGCCGGTTATAAATTTATGCCCAACCTCACCACAGCCAAAAACAAGATTTGGTATGGTGATTATATTTATGCAGATTCCAATGGCGACAAGATTTATGGAAATACCTACGACAAGAATTTCACAGGAAATTCATCTATGCCCAAATTTACTTTCGGCTCACAAATGAACTTCAGTTGGAAGGATTTTGACCTGGATATGATCTGGTCAGGTCAGGCAGGGAACAAACTATACTGGTTGGAGCGCGGGTACAACAGCTCAACAACACGTACCGGCTTTCAAATTGGCGCGATGATTGAAAAAGACCACTACTATTACAATGATACAGACCCAAATGATCCGGCCAACAACATCTCAGCCAGCTATCCACGTCTGAAATTGAACGAGAGCGATGGCCAGAATACGCAATCGAGTACAAGGTGGCTCTATAATGGCACATTTGTAAGGTTGAAAAACCTGACATTGGGATATACCTTGCCTTCAAAAATTGCAGCCAAAATCTATACTCAAAAAGTTCGTTTGTACTTCTCAGCAGAGAATCTGCTGACTTTCACCAAATTTCCAGGTCTGGATCCTGAGATGGGAGGATATACCAACTATCCGGTAATCCGTCAGATTGCATTCGGTACAAACATCACCTTTTAATTTTTGAAAACATGAAAAAGTTAAAACTTATCATCATCATATTTGCGGTCATTTTTTTGACAGGCTGCAGCGAGAGCTTACTGGATACTACTCCCTATAATGCAATTGGCTCAACATCTATGTGGACTACAGAAAGCCTTGCAGATTTAGGGGTTAACGGCGTTTACCAGACTTTACGTCAGGATTATGTGGGATTAAATCGCTGGTACTTTGACCAGGAAAGTTCCACAGGGATGAGCAGGGGAGCAACTTCACTGACCAATGGTAACATTATCACCACCGACGGTTTGTTCGTGAATTACTGGAAACAGAATTACGAAGGCATCCATAGGGCCAATGCGGCGATCTTAAATTTACCCAATTCAACAATGGCAGCAGAAAAAAAGGCGCGACTAATCGCTGAATGTAAATTTCTGCGGGCATGGTTTTATTTCAACCTTAACCAGGTTTTCAAGGGAGTTCCACTCTATCAGGTTCCTGTTACACTTGATGAAGCCAATAAGGGGCGTGAAACGGAAGCCAAAATATGGGAAACTATTGTGACAGACTTGACCGACTGTATCAATGAAGTCAATCTGCCAAATATTTATGCCAAGGGTAATGCCAATTATGGAAGGGTGACCAAGGCTGCAGCTTATGCTTTAAGGGGCAAAGCCTATATGTACACGAAGGATTTTGTGAAAGCTGAAGCCGATTTCAGGTCTGTCGGGACTATGGGCACCTCCCTTTACCAGGGTGATTACAAGCTGCTTTTCAAATTGGCCAATGAGCAGCATCCAGAGATGATTTTCTCCGTTCAGAACATTGCCACCCCAGGTCTCGGTTCAGTGACCCAGTTCTATTGTGGTTCACGTATATCCTTCGGTTCGTGCTGGAATAACTACCTGCCAAATCCTGATCTGGTTGACTCGTACGAGAAGAAAGATGGTTCTCCTTTTAACTGGAACGATTATCTGCCTGGATACAATTCAATGACCCCCGCACAGCGTTCGGTTTATTTCCTGCGCGATGGTTTGACCGCTGCTGAAATCACTACCTTTACCAAATATGGCGCCGATATGACCAAATATCTGCCGGTTGGGAATGAGGAGCGAGTACGAAAAGCCTACGAAGACCGTGATCCGCGTCTTACAGCGATGATTATTACTCCCTATTCTTCTTATCTTGGAGCAAACGGAACAACTCCCTATACATATACCCTCCGCTGGCCTTATAGAGGATTCGATACCGCAGCGCCATTCGATATCAAGACGGACACCAACACCATGTTTTATTATTTGTGGCGTAAGTTCGTGTATGAAGGTACTGAAACTCCGGCCAGAGATTATGGCCCGATTGACCAGCCCTTGATCCGTTATGCAGATGTCGTATTGATGCTGGCTGAAGCCATCAATGAACAGGGATTCAAGGAAGAGGCCGTTACATTTGTCAACAGTGTCCGAACAAGATCGGGGGTTGTCGCACTTCAGACTTCAAATAGCGCTCTGCCAACCTATGTCGGCAACCAGACAGCCCTGCGGGACAGGATCCGCAATGAACGGAGATGGGAATTGTGCAACGAAGGGGTTAACCTGTTCGACGAAATGCGCTGGGGTACCTGGAAAGACAAGAAATTCTATTCCGGAAACGGAATCAAACAGATATGGGGAACATTGACTTCTCCCTATTCCTGGAGAGGAGATTACATCTATAACTGGGCGATTCCGCAAACTGAAGTAGAAATGAACAAGAATCTTGTCCAGAATCCCGGATGGATCAACTAAGAAAAAATAAATAATGAAAGGCTGGTTCTGCATGTGTGGAATCAGCTTTTCTTTTATTTGCCAGATATGGTTAATTGGAAGTAATTACTATATTTGAAAATCTTTGAGGTTAATTATTTTATAAAATACTGTATATGAAGTCGATAATAATATTATTTCTGTTTGTCCCGATATCTCTTTGGGCTTGTAGCAAGGACAACAGCTCTGGAGACCCTGTTTTGGAGAACACTCATGTGGAATCGTTGCTTCCATCCCACCTTAAAAGCACTTACCAGATGGTCTGGAATGATGAGTTTGACGGAACGACAGTTAATCTATCCAAATGGAATTTCAGGGGAGAGGGAACTGTCCGCAATTATGGCATTGTATCCAGGCAGACCATTTCACTCGATGGGAAAGGAAATGTATCGATCAAGGTAACCAAAGACGCTGATGGCAAATATTATATTGGCGAACTCGGTACCGCCGGAATCTATGAAACAACATATGGCTATTTTGAATGTCGGGCGAAAATGAACAAGCAGATTGGCCCGCATGTCGCCTTCTGGCTTCAATCGAACGACCTTGGCAAGTCAGGAGACCCTGCAAAAGATGGTACGGAAATCGATATTTTTGAATACCACCGAAAAACACCGGATTTGGTTTACCACAACCTCCATTGGGACGGATATGGCGTCAACCACAAACACGTCGGAACACAGATTCCTTTTGTCAATGCTGATAATGCCTTTCATGTGTTTGGTCTCGAATGGAATAAAGACACGTACGTTTTCTATGTTGATGGGAAGGAAACCTGGAGAACCTCAACGGCGGTTTCACAAAAAAGTGAATACCTGATCCTGTCCACGGAGTTGACAGGCTGGGGAGGCGATCCTGCTCTCGGTAATTTTCCCGATGAAGTTATTTTTGATTATGTGAGGGTATTTCAGCCAAAATAATAAATAAGCAAAACGATTAATCATGAGAAAATTATTGTTATTAACTGTTTTTATAGGATGCATTTTTGCAGCGAAAGCTCATGAAAACAGGGATTTACTTCAGCACAAATCGGATATTGCAACCTTAAAATCCAGCCTGTTACTTAACCAGAAATGGGTGACCTATCCCAGATATACAGACCGTAACGGCTGGGATGTCTTGACTTCAGGCGTGAAGGACGCGATTATTAAAAAAGGTGAAGGTGCTCTGAATTACGAATGGAAAGTTGTAAAAGCGACTGATTATCTGGAATTTGATAAGAGCGGTTCGCGAACGATCATGGAAATTCCGTTCAATAACAATAATTCAGCTCTGGCTGATCTGGTCCTGGCCGAGCTTGCCGAAGGGAAGGGGCGCTTTATGGATCAGATCGTGAATGGTGTTTGGCATACCTGCGAAATGACAAGCTGGGCACTTTCAGCCCATATCGGCAGGGAGCAAAAAGATAAAACTGCACTGCCCTCGTTTAAGGAAAACATCATTGATCTTACCTCCGGCGATATGGGAGAATTTCTTTCCTGGACCTGGTTTTTCCTAAAAGATGAGATGGATAAAATACAGCCCCTTGTGACTGAACGTCTTCGTAAAAATCTACAGGATAGGATTCTGGATCCGTATATGAACCGAAGTAATTTTTGGTGGCAGGCTTTCAATGCTACCCCAAAAACCATGGTGAACAACTGGAACCCGTGGTGCAACTTCGATGTGCTCACA
>CAIYPA010000179.1 GCA_903927965.1 uncultured Bacteroidia bacterium
CTACCTAACCCTATTGATTCAGATGCCAAATACAACCGCTTACCTCTTTCATCTAAATGAGGAAGCAACAAAGTGAATTTTTCTTCCAAACGTTTATCGTCTTGCATACATTGAATTTTGCACAAATGTACACATTATTTCATATCACATCCTAAGGGCAAACGGATAATTCGAACCAAGACCGGCCTGATTTCCCAACTGACCCCAGGAAGCGCGAAGTTTACCGTTGGTCAGCCATTTGACATCCTTCATAAATCCTTCAGAAGAGAAACGCCATGCTCCTGAGAAAGAAGGGAAAAGCCCCCATTTATAACCGTTTGCAAAGCGGGAAGAACCATCATAACGAACATTGGCTTCAAGTAAATATTTACCAGCATAAGCATAGTTCAAACGTCCGAAGTAAGACTGCAAGGCCCATTGGTTCGTATAACCATTGGTAATTTGTCCGGTTGGATCATAGGCATTGATCTCCTCAAACTGCTGGAAATTATTACCTTGTCTGGTTCCGTACAATTCATTGAAATCGTTGGTCAGATATTGGTATCCTGCTAACGCTGTTATGTCATGCTTACCCAGAGACTTTGTATAAGTAGCCAAAAGATTAAGGTCATTTTCAGTCGTTTTGTCCCTTGTTTCATACATACTGGCCAGGGCGGTCGGTTTGTAAATTACAGCACCGGTTTTATAATCGTATAGAGCGGTTTGTTTGGTCACACCCTTGTAGTTGGCGGTATTGATCTTCGGTGTATATGAAAAATCGAACTGCATTCCTTTAATAGGGGTGATTTTGGCATAGATCTTGGCAATCGTTTCCTGATAATCTTCATATCTCATGTTCAGTTTGTCGAAGATCGTTTGCATAACGTGTGGAGTTCCGGCATAACTGGATCCCCAGGTACCATTTGAAAAACGGGTAGGATAAATTGCAGGTTGTCTAAGCATCCCTTCAACTTCAGTGCCGGGGGCCGAATCATTGATGTGGGTATTGCGGGTGGACAGATCGAGGCCAAATTCAAGTAATTTGCTGACTGTGTAACTGTTGTTGGACCGAACACCATAACGCTTGTAATCGGTGTTTGGAAGATTTGAATCCTGCCATGTATAATTCAATGAAGTATTGGACCTAAACTTTTCATTGCCCACAGAGAACCCCAGGTATTGCTGTGTCTGAGTTGCAGTGTTCTTGTAAGTTTCCCGAATCATGTCCGAGCTGGGATAAGCATCGCGATCTGTTGAATTTTTCCAGGTATCAATTTTAGCAGCACCATAAACAGTACCACCAGCGACTCCCGCATCAGAGCGTAGGTCATTGCCGTTGGCCTCATCATAAAGCGCCATAAAATCCCATGCCGTTGCGTTTTGTGGCAGCGTCAAAGGTTTGGTAAAACCCATCGACCCTTTGTAGGTAACTGTTACCTTATCGGTTTTCCCCCTTTTGGTGGTAATCAGGATTACCCCATTGGCAGCACGCGAACCATAAATCGCAGAAGAAGCGGCATCCTTAAGGATTGACATGCTTTCGATGTCGTTGGGGTCAACAGCGTCAACAGAAGAAGCAACACCGTCCACAAGTACAAGCGGATTGTTGTCGTTGATGGTTCCAATCCCACGGATACGGATCGTTGTATTCTCCTTGCCCGGCTTACCACTGTTCGAGGTTACGGTAACACCTGCGGCTATCCCTTGTAAAGCCTGGGATGTCTGAATGTTGTTCCTTTTGGCCAGTGACTCACCTTTCACAGATTCAATAGCACCGGTCAGGTTGACTTTTTTCTGGGTACCATACCCTACTGCCACAACCTCCTCAAGCCCAATTGAACTTAGCTTCAATTTTACGGTAACTGTACTTTTACCGGCAATGTTCACATCCTGTGGTTCAAACCCGATAAATGTGACAGTAAGCACCTTCGCAGATTCGGGAACCTGAAGTTTAAAATTCCCATCCATATCGGTAACCGCACCGGAGGTAGTCCCTTTAACGATCACGTTTGCCCCGGGGACCGGTTCATTGTTTTCGTCGGTAACTTTGCCGGTCACACTCTTTTGCTGCGCATACAGCACCGAAAAAGAGATAATCAGAGAAAAAAGCAAAAAGATTCTTTTCATAATCTAACAATTTAATAATCAATAATATGTTTCAGTCAATCAAAATTTCAAAAATCGAAATTGGGGCATTGGCAATTAATTGTTCAAAATCGAAACGTAGGGTTTTTGTGCTGAATCCGGATTTTGGTTTCAATATGTTAATTGTCTGATAATTACCAAATTTTTCAAAAATAAGGTTGCCTTTGTCGTCCGTGACAGTATAGTTCCTGATACAAAATGGGATTACATCTTCGGGATGACCCATCTGGGAAGACTCCATCGGATGGTCATAATCGGTGTCAAAAAACAAAGATATGGAATTTATTGTTTGGGCCTCATCCCATGTCAGAATAACTGTGGAATTAGTGTCATTCCAGTTTGCAGCCCAGGCATTGGTTTTAAGATACGGCCTGGTATAACCATTCACAAGATGGTCTTTGGAGAAACAAGATAAAGCAGGGGTAATGTTCATGGCAATGTTCTGACCTTTGGGCCTCCTTTCGGGACACCAGAATTCAAAGGAGTCGAAACCGCTTCCTTCAGGAGGCAACTGCTTACCATAATTGTTCACTGCCGGATTGGTCTTGTTAAAAACCGACAGGATTCCGGTCATCCGTTTTTCACTGCACCTGATCTGTACTTCGGGGTTGCTCCTGAAGATGATAAAACCATATTGGTTTTCATTCAAGACATTTTTAAATGCAATCTTTTTCAACTGTAGCCCTTTTTTCAGGACAATCTTTTGTTTTTCAATAAGTTGGTCTGGTGTGTAATTGTAGGTTTTGGAACTGGCCCTTAATTCAACCTCAACAATGGTGTCAAATTTTGCATCTGCCATGATTTCAAAAGTGTACAAAGTATCTTTTGTCAAGGGGAGCAATTGTCCGGCAGAGAAATTCAATTCGAGCCAGTTTCCATCAAAAGGGATCTGGTCAACTGATAAGGTGCTTGAAACTTCTATTTTGGCTTTGGTTGCTAGGTTTTCAGATTTTTCAATCGGAACATGGGGAATGCCCTGACCAAAAATATTCAGCTTTTGCTGAAGTGCGACCATTTTTTCTTTGACCAGTAAATCAGCAGGTTTTAAACCCGATTGAGTACACATTGCTGCTGCCATCCCAACTACTTGTCCGCCATGCCCAGAGGTCGCCATCACCCTAGTTGAACCGAAAGCAACATGGGATGCACTGATCAATCGACCAGCAATGAACAGGTTTTTAATGTCTTTACTGATAAAACAACGATATGGAATTTCGTAGATCCCTTTTGAATGGTATTGGTTACAACCCGAAAGTGCAGAGAAAACACCATCGGCAGGATGCAGGTCGATGGCCCATCCACCGAAAGAAACCGCATCATAAAAATGAGCCTGTTCTACAATATCCTGTTGTTTAAGCATATATGGACCTTCAAACCTACGGCTTTCTCGCTTTCCAGGGATCGTACCGACCCATTCGAGCGAAAGATTTTCTGAGCCAGGGAATTTTTCTGAGTTTTTGATGTAATCCCAAACCCCATAAACAACGCTCCAGAGTTCCCATTTGATCTCTTCGGTATCGTGGATCGTATCCCTGCGTCCGCCATATTCGAACCACCAGAAGTTGCATCCCATGTCGCCTGTTTTGATGTTCCTGAAACGCGGGATCTTGTTGATATCTTTCAATGCATACGAAGGGGCCACATATTTTACAGGTTTGCCTGTGTCCTTGCTGTAGAAATAAATGGTATGTCCCAACAATTCCCCATATCCCTCTTTTGGGGCAAACCCTTCACCAAATTCGTCTTTACTCTCTGCTCCCATACGAAAAGAGGCACCTGCTTTAAAAGCAACAATGCCATCACCCGATGCATCACAATACAAGGGTGCTGTAAGCAAATATTCTGTTGAGTTCTGGCTACAGAAAGCTTTCAGCGACGAAATGGATTCTTCACTCTTCTTTTCCAGATCATAAACCATCGTATTGAGTAACAATGTAATATTTGGTTCTTTGATCACCTTCTCAAGCAGGATCGTATCAAGGATAATCGCATTGCCTTCCTTGTTTCGGTAAAGGTTCTCAACAAGGATTTCATCAATCACGCCACCTTCACGAGCCCAACGGTTGTTGTTCCCCATATGCGAAGTCGCACCCAGGATCCAAAGCCTTACTTCACTCGATCCATTTCCACCCAAAACCGGACGGTCCTGAACAAGGACCACTTTGATCCCGTTGCGGGCTGCTGTAATTGCGGCACAGGTTCCTGCCATTCCCCCACCTACAACAATGAGGTCTGATTCTAGCATAACAATCCTATTCTCCCTTTTTAAGGAAGTTAAATTTTGTTTTATCATAACAGTAAATTATGAACTTTTAAATATTTTCGGTAAAATTATATAGCTGATTATTAGCAGGATAATTGCCATCGTAAACACATAGGCCTTCCCATTGCTGGCCCAAAAACCCAATGATCCGATGATAAGCCCTGTTGATGCAATTCCGATGGCGATCATCTTCTTCCCAAATCGATTCTCACTGTCGGAAACTTCAGTATTTTTCTGTGTATCATTTCCGGCATCAACTTTATAAACAAGGTAACGCTGGTAATTGTCATATTCTAAAGTTGGCCTATTCCTCAATCTTAAGACGATCTCGAAAAATGTGATGATCGAAATTGGAACAAGCACCCCCAGGACCATTTCAGCAGCCCTCGACAAATACTCTCCCGTAATTGCCGGAATGACAAACTTATAGGCCAAAGCAATTGTAAGGGAAAGGATAGTTGTACCCAGAACAGTATAGCTGTTTTGATTTTTGGAGAAAAGGGTCCAGATCAGCGGAAAGTACATCGCACCGCCGGTAATAGAAGCAACGCTCAGGATCACATTGGTCGCACCCCCCATCATTGGCACCAACATTCCCATCACAATCACAATCAGTCCCATCACCAAAGTGGCGAGTTTGGCAACCACCATCAGTGTTTTTTCAGTCGAACGCGGATAGACAGTTTTAAACAAATCGTTTGTAATCACACCGGCTGAAATGTTCAGAAAACCTTGAACCGAAGAGTTTGTTGCAAACACAAGGCTGATAATGATCAGTCCCAACATTCCAGATGGCAATACTGTCTTTGCCATTTGCATATAGGCCTGCTCATTTTCAACACCAACCAAACCGGGATTTATAGCCCGATAGATCATTGGGGGCAGCATCCAGATCACAGGACTGAAAACATAAAACAACCCGAAAAGCATCGCCACTTTTTTCGATTCCTTTGGGGATTTGACGCTTGTATAACGCTGGATGAAACTCCACTGTCCACCCAGATAAAAGACATTATAAAACAAAAAACCAAGCAGGAAACTTACCGTATATTTATGGTCACTCAGGCTAAAAAACTCAGTAAGTTGCAGTGATCCAATTTTATCGACAAATGCAGAAATCCCTCCTATCTTTTCAAACGACAGTGGAAGCAAGATCAGGCCGGCAGAAATAAGGATAATAAATTGCAAAACATCGGTAACTACAACTGCCCAAAGCCCACCGAAAGTTGTATATAGGATTACAATGATTCCCAAAATTCCAACCCAAATGTAAAGGGAAATCCCGGTGGCTACCTGTAAAATGATTGCGACCGCATAAAGGCACACCCCTTTCAGGAAGATCATGATAAACAGGTAGATATAGGAATATGTATTCTGGGTCCTGATCCCTAACCTGTGACAAATGTACTCAGCTGCGGTTAACGATTTGGTCTTATGCCATTTAGGAGCGATCAACAACCCTGTTATCAATCCGGCTACCGACATGGCCCATTGGATGGATATCGCGACCCACCCCGAAGAGTAAGCGATAGAACCCCATACCACAAAAGTACTTGCAGAAACAAAGCCCATAAAAAGTGACAAGCTATTGATCCACCAGGGTACTGCTCCCCCGGCAGCAAAAAAAGTCTTCATGTCTTTTCCTGAATTCCGTGCAAAGGAAAGCCCAATCGCGAAGATCAGCAGTGAAAAGAGTACGATTACCAAATAATCAATGTAAGTCATGCAAGAATTTTGTCCGGTAGTTATTAATGGGCACAATGTTAATGCAGTGTTAAAAAATATGAAAATAATAATCAAACTATATCACCGGAAACGTTACCGAAAACGTTTTTATTTTCGGTAACGTTTCCGAAATTCATAAATCCGATTAAATTTGTATCCTTAATCAGGATCTTGGAAGCAGCCAATCGCCAGCAACCATTTGCCAGCCGCCAGTTGCAGAAAAGTCCTTTTGAAAATTGGAGCATACCAGATTCATACATTAAATTAAGGACACAAACGAATGAAGCATATTACGATCAAAGATGTTGCCAAACGGCTGAATTGCTCTGTTTCCACCATTTCAAGAGCCTTTAATGATAAATACGACATCCGCAAAGAGACCAGGGACTTAATCCTTGCCACTGCCCGTGAAATGGGTTATTCGCCAAACCCCTTTGCCAAATTGCTGCTTAAACAATGTTCCAATCAGATTGGGGTCGTAGTGCCTGAATTTATCAATTCTTTTTTCCCGGAAGTGATCAAAGGAATACAAGATGTCTTACAAAAAGCAGGTTATCAGCTTCTTATCATGCAATCGAATGAAGAGGCCTCGGTTGAACTTGAAAACATCAAGACCCTTGAAAACAATATGGTGGATGGGATCATTATATCCCTCACATTTGAAACAAATTTTGAGACAAAAAACATCGATTATTTAAAAAACATGGTTGAAAGTGGGTTTCCAATCGTCCTATTCAACCGGGTATCCGATGCAATTCCCGCCCACAAAGTGGTATTCGACGATTACAAATGGGCTTTCTTCGCAACAGAACACCTTATCTACCAGGGATATAAAAAAATATTCCATTTCTCCGGGCCAAAAACCCTCTCCTTTTCCCAAAACAGGATCAATGGTTTTTTCGATGCACTTAAAAAGCACAAAATACCGGTAAGCGAAAATTTGATCTTTGAAACCGGTCTGATGATCAAAGATGGTCAACGGGTCATGCAAAAATTGCTGGATGATAAAAACCTACCTGAGGCAATTTTGGCTGTGAACGATCCATCAGCCATCGGGGCAATGAAAATTCTGAAAAGGAACGGCTATAAAATTCCTGGTGACATCGCTATCGTTGGTTTTACGGAATCGAAGCTTGCCGAGTTGATCGATCCTCCATTGACAAGTGTGGCACAACCCACTTTCGAAATAGGGCAAACCGCTGCAAAGTTGCTTTTGGAACAGATTGGCTCAAAAGGTATCTTCGTGCCCCAAAAAGTTGTCCTTAATGGCAGGTTAAATGTGAGGGAATCGTCGATGAAGTTGTAGGTTTATCTTGTTTTTGAAGTAATTGTGAAAAATGTACGGATGTAAAAAGCCAATATCAAATATTCAATTACTCATCATAGTTCAGGGCACTTAATAAAAGATTTTGGTTATATTTGTATGATATTCAAAACTAAGAATAATGATACGTACAGTAGTTACATCAGATAAAAATTCGGTTGTCTTACCTTTACCCGACAACTATATTGGTAAACAGATTGAAATTATTGCTTTTACATTGGATGAACCGGTTAAACAAACGCAAAGAGCTTCTGCAAAAAAAGTGTTTACATCACTAAATTTTGATACAAGCGGGTATAAATTCAACCGTGATGAAGCAAATGAAAGATAGTGTTTTTCTTGACAGTAATATACTGATCTACTGCTATTCCAATTCTGAATTAGAGAAGCAGCAGAGAGCTTTTCAGGTGATTGATAATAGCTTATTGCTTTATATTAGTACCCAAGTTTTACAAGAATTCTGCAATGTTGCGCATAAAAGATTCTTATCACAGATTGTTGATTTGGAGAAGGCTCTAACAGAGATAGAAGGCCTTGTCTCTATCCATGATAATACAATCAATACTGTAAGGAAAGCCAATCATTTAAAATTTAAGTACAATTACTCATTTTTCGATTCACTCATTCTCGCAGCAGCTTTTGAATGTGGTTGTAATATTTTGTATTCTGAAGATATGCAACACGGTCAGATTATTGAAAACTCTCTTAGGATTGTAAATCCGTTTAAGTAAAAATACAACATCTCCCCGAAAACACCTTTTATTTTCACCACTCTCCAATTAATTAATTGTAAACCCACCTTTTGTCACATTCCACCCTTCCAATCCCAGCGTAACCGATTTTGGGTCCATATTTTTGGGCAATAGGCTCATGTCAACATTGATTTCACGGCTTTCGTCCGGCAACAAAGTAATGTAATTATCTGTAAAATAGACAGGTAATAAAAGTTCCCCACTTTTCGCGTCAATTAGCTTTAAACGTATAAAAAATGCAGTTTCGTTTGACGGATTGGAAATAATTGCAATTTTCTGTCCAGCTGGATTGCTTTTGATCTCACACTTCAAAGTAACCTGTTTCAGGTCGTTGAGCTTTTCGTAGCTTTTGCCCGGTTGCGACAACCAGTAGATATTTTGGTCAACCAGCTTCTTGTCCTGATCGGTCAATTTTAACCTAAGAAAAAAGACATCATCTTTAACCAATTGATTTTTAATCTTTTGCTGAACGGCCACAACATTGGCAGAAACCGATGTTATATATTGGTCGGATGACAACAGCTTACCATGGATATCGAACAATTCGGAACTGATTGTGAGGTTCTTCTGATCGTAAAGGGTTTGGTTGACGATGCAAACCACCGAATCGTTGAGGTTCAGTTGAATATGCAAAGGTTTTGCACCGTGCTGATAGCCATAAAAACCACCGTTTTGCTCCAGAAAAACGTCATAGAATTGTCCGCGCAAAGCTGTCCAGGGATTTTGGTTCTTCCACACCAACATGCCTGTATAAGCTGTCCACATCCTGGCATAAAACCCTTCCTGCAATGCACGATATTGCTCATAATTCACCAATTGCGCTTTTTTGCAGAAATCGTCAATACCCGTAGGTTTCCCATATTGGTTGATAAAATTGCCATAACCGATGTATTTGTGGTAAGTCCAGGTTGGATTTTCCCTTCGGTCGCCCGGAAGTGTCAGGTCCTTCTCTTCCATGATCTTCCGCATCGTTTCAACGTTTGGCATACCTACAGAACCCAGTTCCGGGTTGAATGGAAAAGATGTTGTGTTGAAGAAAGTTAATGGATTCTGTATCCCATAAGGGCCATCGCCATTGCCGCCCAATTTATTGTGGGCCAAATCATTCGATGTTGATTCGTTGAGGTAGTAGCGGGTAGGGTCGAATTTGGGGAAAACTTCATTCTTCAATTTTTTGTCGATATCTGCGGGTGGTGTAAACTCATTTCCGCCACACCACAGGTAAAGGCTCGGATGGTTTCTGAGCATCTTCACCTGATCGATCACAGAATTGACAAACAGGGTATGGTTGTCAGGGTAGGCTCGCCGGCGATCCTGGGTCTCCTTCTTCATCGGGTCGAACCACCGTCCATTGCAATCGCCTGATATCCAGAGATCCTGCCATACCAACAGGCCGTATTTGTCACAGGCCTCATAAAATTCGGGACGCTCAGTCATCGCTCCGCCCCAAACCCTGATCATGTTCATGTTCATTTCGGCATGAAACTTTACATCAGCTTCATAACGTTCGGGCGATAAACGGAGCATCGCATCCGAAGCGATCCAATTCCCGCCTTTGATGAAAATGTCCTGACCATTAACCGAAAAAATCCTGCCTCCCAACTGCTCGTCAAATCGGGAGGAGGTCTCACGTACTCCAAATGCAACTTGTTCACTATCAGAAATCTCCCCATTGTCCGCAACAAACGAAAACTCCATTTTATACAACGGGTGGTCACCTATGCCATTGGGCCACCACAATTGCGGGTTTTCGATTTTAAACTCGGGAAGTGCAATTGTTAATTTTTCACCAGGTAGCAGCACCACAGGTTTCGAGATTTCAGTTTTATCAAATTTGCCAATTACTTTGCCGGTTTGTTTTACCTCCGAACTGTTTACCAAATCAACTGAAGCGGCAACAAATGCAGGGGCTTGTTTTCCGGCTGGAACCCTTTTACCTGGAACTTTGGTTTGAACCGATGGGTCAAGCAGATCGACCGGTCCGGTAAATTCAAGTGCGACTTCGTCCCAGATTCCGGTATTGCGGTCGGGAATCGGACAGATCCAGTCCCACCCTGCGGTAAATTGCATGGCCACCGATTGTCCGATCACGCCATCGCCACCCTGTCCGTTGGGTGCACCTGCAGGATTGGGTGGGCGTACCAAAACAGCCAAACGATTTGCCCCTTTTTCAAGATATGGCGTAATCAGGTACTTCTCGCGCAAAAACATCCCTTCGTGGGTATCGGGATTGATCTTTTTCCCATTGAGGTACATGTTCGCCGAATAGTTGATCCCCCTGAATTTGAGCCAGACCTGTTCACCGTTTTTGAGTTCGGGCAGGTTAAACTGATTGTAAAACCAGTAAGTATAATAATCTTCACCAACTGCATGGATATCAGGTATCAGCGTATTGTTCATCCCAAAAAACGGATCGGGAATTTTATTATTGTGGAGCAAGGTGGTCAGGACAGTTCCGGGAACAACAGCTTCCATCCAATCGTAAAACTGAAAGTTTTTTCCTGAAATGACAGTGCCATCAACATTGATTTCAATCGCTTTTTTGGCCTTCCATCCCGAATTGAGTTTAAAAGCTTTGGGTTGTGCGATAGTTTGAAGCGATGCTACCGCCATCAATAAAATTAGGCAGATGTTTTTGTTCATACGTTTTTTTCTTTTATGATAAGGATAAGATTGAATTCAATTCCATTGTTTACAAATTAAGGTTAAATTGTGAATATTACCAAGCAGAAATTCATTGTCTTTAGTTTTGAAAACGATATTATTGCAACCCAATATTTAAGGACAATTTCCAAAATATTTCAACTTATTTCTATTTTATTTCAACTTATTTCTATTTTATTTCTTTTTCATGTCAACTCCTAAAACATTCAATATTAATTTATTGTATTTAAACGACCTGAATATTTCTTCTGTCGAAAAAACCTATGCCAAAACGATCAAACAATTGCAGGATGGCGATTTTAAGAGTGCCGACGTTCGTAAGATGGCCAGTACCGGTTATTACAGGGCAAGGCTTGACATCCGTGACAGGTTGCTCTTTACCTTTGCAAACTATGAAGATAAACGTTATTTACTTGTATTAGAAGTAATTAAGAACCATCGTTACGAAAGTAGCCGTTTTTTGCGAGGTGCAGTTATTCCCGACGAAGAGAAATTTATACCGGTCAATTCACCCAACGAAATCACTGTTTCGGAGAACGACTTTATTTTCGTCAACCCAAAATCGAACCGTATCCATCTGCTCAATAAATTCATCTCCTTCGACAACTTACAAAATGCAATTTATTCGCTTTATCCTCCTTTGATCATCGTGGGTTCAGCCGGGAGCGGGAAAACAGCGTTGGTCCTTGAAAAACTAAAGGAACTGCCAGGGGAAATCGCTTACATCTCACTGTCGGAATTTTTGACAGAAAACGCCTCTAAGATCTACTATTCCAATGGGTTCGAAACCGAAAAGCAGGATGCCGAGTTCCTGTCGCTTCACAACTATCTTTCAAGTTGGGAAAAACCACAGGGACGGGAGGTCACCTTCCGTGATTTTGACGGTTGGTTCTTCCGCCACGCACAAGCCGTAAAGATCAACGAACCCTACCGTGTTTTCGAGGAATTCAAAGGTGTGATTACCGGATCGCCAATTCATGCAGCCTATCTTACAAAAGACGAATACCTCGAACTGGGAATCAAGCAATCGATTTTTTCGACCAATGAGCGGGAGCGGCTGTACCCGCTGTTTTTGAAATACCTCGACTGGCTTGTCGAAAACAATCTATACGACAGCAATATATTGTGCTATAGCTATTTGGAAAAAATAAAACCACGTTATGACTTTGTAGTTGTCGATGAGGTTCAGGACATTACCAACATCCAGTTGAAATGTATCCTGCAATCGTTAAAACACAAAAACAACTTTATCCTAACCGGCGACAGCAACCAGATAGTCCACCCCAACTTTTTTTCGTGGAGCAAGGTAAAGAGCTACTTTTACGAAAGTGGCGATAGCGGCAACCAGATAAAGATCCTTCAGACCAACTACCGAAACAGTTTGCAGGTTGTCGAGTTGGGGAATAATCTGTTGAAGGTTAAAATTACACGGTTTGGTTCCATCGACCGCGAAAGCAATTACCTGATCGGAACTGTGAGCAAACACAAAGGTGAGGTCCTTCTTTATCCCGATGAGGAGAAAAAGAAAAATGAACTCAACAAACGGACCCAAAACAGCACCCATTATGCCGTAATCGTCCCATCGAACGAACATAAGGCAGAAGCCATGCGGTTCTTTAAAACGCCACTTGTTTTTAGTGTTCACGAAGCCAAAGGGTTGGAATACGAAAATGTAATCCTGCTCAATTTTATTTCTGGTAACGAAGCCGAATTCCGCGAAATCATCAAAGGTGTAACACCTGACGATTTAAAGAAAGACGAACTAGCCTACAACCGTGCTGCCAATAAGCAGGACAAGGATGCAGAGGTCTATAAGTTCTATATCAATTCGTTGTATGTGGCGATCACCCGAGCCGTAAAGAACATTTATATTTTCGAAAAACTCGCAAAACACCCGGCACTTCAATTGCTGCAACTGGCCGAAACCAAAGAGGAGATCAAGATTGCCGAAACCAAGTCAACTGTAGAGGAGTGGCTTGCAGAGGCCCACCGGCTCGAAGAGCAGGGGAAATACGAGCAAGCCGAACAAATCAGGGCGAAATACCTTGGTTACGAATACCTTAGCCCGGAGCAACTGGAGGCAGTCAAAAATTTGGCCCTCGATCCAGCAAAAAAGGAGTTCGAAGTCAAAAAAGAGCGCAAGCAACTTTTTCAATATGCACAGGCCCACCAACGGTACGATTGGGTCGAGCAATTGGCGCAACTTCAATTCCAAAGGGCCATTGTGTTGATGAAGGAGGTGAGGCAGGACAGAAAGGAGTACGCAAAAAATATCCGTCTGGGGCGAAAAGTTGAGGCTTTTAAGGTGATCAAAAAATATGGTGTCGATTTCGTTACCGATGACGATGGGGCAACCGGTTTTATGGTAGCCTTGCACTACGGACATGAGGTGATGATCAATGAATTTATTCAGTTGAGGGCATCGCTTCTGGTGAAAGACAAAATAGACAAAACAGTGGCCAATTACCTTTTATCGGGGTATTTGCAAAATATTATTCTTAAAAAGCAAACTGCTTCATTATCAATACTCAACCGTTATTGGCGGTTGGTCAATCCCCATAGCATGACTTATGAAACCTCCAACAGGAAATTTCAAGTCAATTCGCACAGCATGGTTTATTTCCTGTTGGTGCTGATGAGGTCGGTGGACGAAATAAACCAGCATAAGGCATATTATCGGAAAGGGAAACCAGACGAGAAAAAAATGACCTGTTTCACAATGGATCAAATGGAGAATCTTTCAGGATTGGTTCCTGATGAACTCCTTCCCTCATACAGGAAAAAAAGGCAATATATCAATAGCGTTTTATCATCAAACGAGATAAGCCGGAAGGAATACCCCAATTGCAAAATGGCTTTTGTCAGGATCGACCGTGGTGTATATGTTGTGAACTACAATATCAAGTGGTAAAATGTACTTTTTACGTTTAATTTTCAGGTTTGGTCTGTTTATTTAACATTTTACATTATATTCGCCGTATCATTTCATTTCCAGACTAATGAACCGTTTAAATGTTTTTATCTTGCTGTTAATCAGCACAATTAATGTTTCCACCTTATTTGCACAGGATTCGATCAATTATAAATTGTCAACCGACACAATGGTCAATTACAGGGCGAGCATGCGCCGGGCTTATTATGCGACAAGGATTTTGGCTAGGCCACGGATTGACGGAAAACTTACAGACGAGTGTTGGTCCCAAGGTGTTTGGTCGGGCGATTTTACCCAGCAACAGCCAAAACAGGCAGCAGCCCCTTCACAGCCCACTGAGATCAAAATATTGTATGACAATGACAATCTGTATGTTGCCATGAAATGTTACGACCGTCAACCTGGAGGGATCAGGCCAATCCTGGGTCGCCGGGATATTGTTATCGGTGATATCACCGGAATTGCCCTCGATTCGTACCACGATAAACAGACAGCCTATGAGTTCAATGTTGCCGCCTCTGGACAAAAAGTCGATTTGTTACATCTTGGGTCGTACAAATGGGATTTTAACTGGAATGCGGTCTGGGATGGGAAATCGACGGTGACTGATACGATGTGGATTGCCGAAATGAAGATCCCTTTCAGCCAGATCCGGTTCACGAAGCAGGACAATCAGGTTTGGGGAATGCACATCTGGCGTTGGATCGACCGGTTCCAGGAGGAAAGCGAATGGAAGCTCATTCCTGTTGATGCACCTGCCATGGTTTACCTATTTGGCGAACTGCGTGGTATCGAAGGGATCAGCCATAAAAAGAACTTCGAGATCATGCCCTATATGAGCGGAAAATACTTTCCCAATTCAAGTCCCGAAAAAGCTTTAAGGGGAGGTATTGGAATTGACGGCAAAATCGGGGTCACCTCCAATTTTACGGTCGATTATACAATCAATCCCGACTTTGGACAGGTTGAAGCCGACCCCTCAATTTTAAATTTGACCTCCTATGAGACGTTTTATGAAGAGAAACGTCCGTTCTTTCTCGAAGGAAGCTCGATCTTTGACTTTACAATGGGCGACGACATGTTGTTTTATTCGCGACGGATTGGTCATGCCCCTTCGTATCTCCCGAATAGTGATCCGGTACAAACCGTTTCAATGCCCGAAAATACGACGATCCTCAGTGCCTTGAAATTGACAGGTAAAACAAATAAAGGATTGTCAGTAGGTGTAGTCCAAAGTTTTACGGCACGCGAGAACGCAACAATTTATTCTGCCAATTCCTCTGAAAAAGTTGCTGTTGAACCATTTAAGAGCAACCTTGTGGGAAGGATCAAACAAGACCTCAACAAAGGAAACACAGTCATAGGCGGGATGTTTACTTCCTCCATCAGCAACATCAGGGACAGCCAGCTTGAATTTCTCCCCAACTCTTCGTATGCAGGTGGCCTTGACCTGGAACACAACTGGCTCAATCGTAAATACTTCGTTGCTTTTAAGGGTTTTTTCAGTCAGGTAAAAGGTAGCAAGGAATCCATTACCCGCCTACAGGAATCGACAGCCCATTATTATCAGCGCGAAGATGCCACGCACCTTACTTTTGATCCCGAAAGGACTGAATTGTCGGGTTATGGCGGCAAGTTGGATATTGGTAAACGGAGCGGAAAGTTCAGGGCTACCACAGGTGTCGACTGGCGTTCCCCAGGCATGGACTTCAACGAACTGGGATATCTGCGGCAAGCTGATTTTATAAGGCAAAATGTTGAATTGACGTATAAGGTAGACAAGCCTTACGGGATACTGATGAATTACCAATATGGTTTGACCCAATCTCACGAATGGAGTTTTGGGGGCGAAAATTTGCTGGACAAGCTAAACTTTATTAGCAAGTTGAGGTTCAATAATTTGTGGATGGCCAATTTTTCCGTCATCGAAAATCTCAACAGGTTTGATACCAGGGAATTGCGTGGCGGACCAAAGCTTTTTAAAGACAACAGCTCAACCTGGAACCTTCAGGTAATGACGAACAGTGTCAAAAAGTTGTCTTTTGGACTGGCAAATACTCTTCTTTTTTCAATGGATAAGATTTCAAAAGAGACTGATTATATCCTTAGTGTGAAGTGGCAGATGAACAACCGTTTAAGCCTTACAACCCAAACAGGATACCATGTCGGAACTAACTACCAACAATATGTCAATACTATTCCTAACCCCTTGTCCTCCAGCTTGCGCAACGATTACATTGTAGGTAAAATCGACCAGAAAACCTTGTATATGACAGTTCGCCTCGAATACTATGTTTCTCCCGAACTTTCATTCCAATATTATGGAAGTCCTTATGCCTCAATTGGTAAGTATGACGATTTCCGCAGTGTGGCCAATGCTTCTAGCCGTAACCTCAACCAGCGATATGCCCCGATAACTGTCCTGAACGAAGTGAACAACAACTATTCTATGGACAAAAACGGTGACCATTTGCAGGATTTTACGATGAAGAAACCCGACTTTAATTTTCAGGAGTTCCGTTCCAACCTGGTTGGGCGGTGGGAATTCAGTCCTGGTTCGACACTCTACCTTGTCTGGACCAACACGCGTTCGTTGTATGAAAATAATTACAACAGCTCGATCGGCAACAACTTTGGGGGCATCAGCGGATTGAAAGCGAACAATGTGTTTATGGTCAAATTGAATTATTGGTTTTCCTTGTAAGGTTTAATCCCTATGTGCCTATTTTTTTAACCTATGTACCTAATGTGTTTAAAAATATAACACATAGGAAAAGAGGTAAAACACAAAGGCACATAGAAGAAACAAAAACCCTCTACAAATGTGTAACAATTTTGATATTATTACGTCTATTGATTCAAAAACCATTGTTGTAATAATTTATAAAATCAAAATGAAAACACTTAAACTGTTTGCTTTATTGCTTTTTGCTAATTTGCTTTTTATCAACGCCTCCGTTCAGGCTGCAAATGTCCTCAAAGGCCGCCAAATACGGCAGGTCACCGGATTTCATGGCATTTCGGTGAGCAGCGGGATCGATTTGCAGCTTACCCAGGAAAATGTCGAAAAGGTGTCTGTTGAGGCCGAATCCGAAGACTTGGATAAGATCATTACGAAGGTCGAAGATGGCATCCTAAAAATTTACATCAAGGACAAATCATGGTCTGGATTTAATTGGATGAAAAGGCCCCACAAGGTTTATGTCTCGTTCAAGGAGATGGACCAGCTCCATGCTTCGGCTGGTTCTGGTGTTAATGCTGAATCATCCCTCAAACTTGGAAGTCTTGCCATTCATGTAAGTAGTGGTGCCAATGTGACATTGGATTTGGAGGCTACCGATATGGATGTCCATGCTAGCAGTGGTTGTGGTATTAACCTGAAAGGACATACCAAAGTACTTAAAGCCGATGCTTCGAGCGGAAGTCATATCCATGCCAGCGAACTTGAATGTAAAAAATGTACGGCAAGTGTTTCAAGTGGTGCAGGAATTAAGGTAAATGTCACCGAAGAGCTTGATGCCAATGCAAGTAGTGGAGGAAATATCAGCTATTCGGGAAATCCATCCTCAAAAAATATTCATAAATCAAGTGGTGGCGGTGTAAATGCAAGGTAAAAAGCCACTAGCTTTAAAAAATAACCATCTGAAATTCAGATGGTTATTTTTTAAAGCTAGTGATAGTCTCACTTGAAGTGAGGCTATCACTATCGGAGCCTACCACTATCCTGAAGATGAGGCTATCACAATGATTTATAATTATTTATCACCCTTCAACTCTTCCATCAACGACCCCAGCTTATTTACATACTCAGTAAAATCGGTGGAATACCTCACCGCATCATCCCGTTTTTCCGGGAGGTCAATCTTAAAATGGTGTTTTACAGTTGCCGGACCCGAATCGAGGATATAAATATCGGTACTCAGAAAAACGGCTTCGCTTTCGGAGTGGGTCACAAAAACCACAGTCGGATCGATTTTGGCTTCCTCAAAAATCGAACGCAGGAATATCTGGATCTGTTTCCGGGTCACAGTGTCCAAAGCCCCGAAAGGCTCGTCCATCAGCAGGATCTGAGGGTTGACAACAAGGTTCCGTGCAATCGCCACACGCTGCAACTGTCCACCAGACAATATCGGGTATTTAGCCCATTTGTTTTCATGGCCAGTCAATCCGACAATTTTGATCATATCCATGGCTTTGTCGTTGGCCTCGTCTTTGGGAACCCCTTTTAGGATCAGGGGAAGTGCGACGTTTTCCAACACCGTTTTCCACTCGAAAGAGGTATATTGCTGAAAGACCATCGGGATTCGGTCTTTATCAGTTCTTAGTTTCCCATAGATATAAACCTCACCCGATGTAGGCACCTGTAATCCAGAGATATAACGCAACAAGGTGGACTTGCCGCATCCCGATTTGCCCATCAGGCTGATAAACTGCCCACTGTCTTTAATGTCTTTTATATCAAGATTGAAATCCTTAAAAACAGTATTTGCAGCACCACGATCATTATAAACCTGATTGATATTGACGAGGTTGATAATATCAGTGGGATGGTTCAAAACCGATTTTGTCTCCGCAGGTTTTACATTTTCTTCGGTTTTGACCGGTTCAGCAACAGTTGGATCAACTTGTTCGGAAATATCTGGATTATCCTTTTTCTGGAATATATTTTGTTTCATGATCAGGCGTATTTGAATTTAAAGAGTTTCCGATCGAGCATTTTTAGCAGTTTATCCTGTACAAACCCGATAAAAATAATCAGCAACAAAACAGCATAAAGTTGATCGACATGCGAACCGCGTGACGTTGCCATATAGATCATCGAACCCAATCCACCTTCGGCATTGATCATTTCAGCAATTACGATATAGGTCCAACTAACTGCGACAAGATTGATCACATCCATCGAAAACCTGCTAAGAACTGATGGGATGTAAAAATGCTTCATCGTCATCCATGGACTTGCGTTCAACGTCCACATGGTTTGCTGAAGTGCTTTAAGATGGTCGTCAGTTTCAATATCATTGATACGCTGTGCAATAGCAGGCAACAGGTAAACAAAAATACCAAAAGAAAGGAATTCCACTTTAACACCCAACCCCAATCCGAAGATGGCCATAAAAATTCCGGTCGTGGCTGGAAGCGGGGTAAAACGGATGGCTTCGATTTGCTTGCTCACCAGATGCCTGAAAAAGGGGATCAATCCGATTAGAAAACCAAGCGGAAGAGCGATGGCCATTGCCTGTAAATAGCCCCCAATATTGATGGATATGGAATAACCCATGTTGTACAAAAGGTTGCGCTCCACAAAAAGAGTCTTGAAACACAACAATACATCGATCGGTGATGGGAGGATCGTTGGTTTTATCCAACCAATTGTGGGGATCAGCCACCAAAAAAAGAGGAGCAGCACCCATCCCAATATGTTCACAGTCGTGGCAGTTTTCTTATCGACAACCCCTGCAAACCTGAAAAGATCTTTTAATACCTGCATAA
This sequence comes from uncultured Bacteroidia bacterium, assembly GCA_903927965.1. GTDB lineage: Bacteria > Bacteroidota > Bacteroidia > Bacteroidales > Prolixibacteraceae > JAAFHB01. Next base: position 19,278 of record CAIYPA010000179.1, read on the forward strand.
GCTTTGTTTGTTTTGATTATTCAAAAAACGAAGGAGGAACCAAATGACCCTCCTTCGTGCAATATTCAATAAATCAATATCTTATTTTCCTAAAAGCTGGAACTCCGTCCGGCGGTTGGCACTTTTGCCTTCCTCGGTGTTGTTATTGGCAACCGGTTTGTCGGGGCCGTTTCCAACAATCACAAACCGGTTCGGGTCAAAACTGTATGTTTTGACAAGATAATCAGCCACCGATTTGGCACGTTTGTAGGACAGGTCCCTGTTCATGGCAGGACTCCCAACATTATCGGTATTCCCTTCGATACGGACTTTCATCCCTGCAAACTCAACAGACAATTGTCCCAATTGGTTCTCGATTTTTGTTTTCATATCGGGTGTCAAGGCCGAAGAACCAGTGGCAAAGTTGATGATAATCGGTTTTGTGGCCACTGCCGGCAATTTTGCTTCGGCAGCGGTTGGAGCCTGGAATTTGATCTGCCCCTCAGCTGCATGGCTGTCCCCTTGTAAGTCATTAATAGACTGTACAATACCAGGATAAGAGGCTTCGGCCCAGGAAACGATGTTTGTCAATTTATTGCCATAACCCGTCTTGTAAACACGGGCCATTTTTGTATAAAGTTGTTGTCCGGTGATCCCGGCATAATCGGTACTCAAACCGAAGAAATTCACATTGTCGCCATATGTAGCAAAGTGGATTTTTTTCATTCCACCAAGGATAACGCTCACATCGTCAGGAACTTCAAAAGCAGTCTTGTAAGTTTGTGCAGCTTTGGCCATTTTGGCCGGATCCTTCATTTCGGAATTGGCAACCAACCAGGCTTTTGAAAGTTTGATAAAAAGGTCTTTCTTCTTTTCGAGGACCTCTTTGCGGGCAATAAAGCCATCCATGATAATATTGGGAAGCAGATCGGTACTTGTCAACACTTTAGCTGATCTTATTTTCAGGCACTCCTCATCATCGGGCGACCAGACAACAGTTGCATCGGCGTTACCTGTGGTAAAGGCTGTTTTTGCAGCAGCAGGATCCCCCATTGGCAAAATCGTCACATCGGCCTCTGTCAAACCTCCAGCCTCAAGGGTCGCATGAAGCAATGTGTTGCTTGGCCAGCCCAGGGCACATGCGATCTTTTTACCTTTCAGGTCAGCCACCGTATTGATCTTTGAATCAACGATAAACACATCAGCTCCTCGCGAGTCGTCAATTTTAAGGAATTGAACAACCGACATTTTTGCAAGGTCGCTGTTGCGGTCCATCCCAATCGGCGAAATATCGGTGGTCGTGAAAATAAAATCAAGGTCACCGTTTTTCAAGGCATCGTTCAGTTTCTGCATATCGTCCATCCTGATTGCTTGAAATGATACTCCAAATTCCTTGTACATCCTTGAGTTTTTATTCGGGGCAGCCCCCCCGTTCATGTCGATCCCAGGTGCAAAACCGACAAAATTGTTAAAGCCCGCACGCAAATCTGCTTTGTTGCCTTTTGAAGCTTTGTTCATATAAGGATACCCAAAGTAAACCCCTGCGCCGATGCCACCAAGGAGGATGATCAGGACGATCAGTTGAAATCCGAAAGTCCAGTTTCTGGGAAAGCCGGGTATCGACATGCCCGGTTTGTTTTGATAATCAGTTGCCATGTTTTGTATTCGTTAAAGTTATGTTATTGATATTAAGATTGTTAATTAAAATATCTCACCAAGTGGTCCGGCAGCGCTTTTTTCGTCACGCGTCAACTTGTGGTTTGGATTGGCAATTTTTGCAGCGTTCGGAACCACAATCTGTCCGGCATCCAGCTTATTGCCAATGGCCAACAACTTGTCATACGCTTCGTCGCTGTCGAAATTGAAACCTGTTGTATTTTTCTCCAAATCCTCAAGGTTTTGGGCTGTCATTGCAAGGTCTTCAGAGATGCGGCCAGCCACAAATTCAAGTGCGTATTCAAGTTTCCAGTTCTGTCCGCCAGGACCAAGGATCTCTTTGAGGATGGCTGTTGCTCCACGCGAAGCGGCTGCCATTTCCCAATCCTTTTTCATGATGTTGATGCTCTCCTCAAAATCCTTGATTTTATTTTCAAGCAATGTGGCGCCAATGGCCAATTTGCGGTCGAGGTTGGCAAATATATTTGAACGCGCGGCATACTTGGTCGTCCATTCGATGTTTTTCTCAAGGGTCGTGTTGGTACGTGTACCTGCCGAGGTGGCATTGATAAACTTTTGCTGAAGCTCAACATATTCATCAGTTTCTTTGATCCCTTCACCTTTATCGGCGATCATCTTGTCCATGAGAACCTTAATTTCACCTGCTTTTTTTGTCTGTTTCTGGACTTCCATTTTTGCATTTTCGGCCACTGTGCGGGTTTCGTTCGACATTTGCTCAAAGTCGGTCCGCAATTGTTTGATTTTGGCTTTGTGCTTTAAAAAGAGGTCGTGCGTTGCCCACATTTTTTCTTTTTGTTCATCGAGTTCATCAAATGGGTTCCATCTGATGATCGCCTTATGAAACGACCGGACAATCCGGCGGAACAGTTTAAATATGGCGGGAAGCAACAGGATAACAAGTGTAACCGCCAATATTGAGGCAATTACAGCAAATACCTGGCTCAGTGCCCCAAATACGGCGGGAATGATCCATTTGAAAGTCCCATATCCAATCACCCCGATCAATACCAATCCGATAAATGCACCGATCGGTTTTTCGCCCCTGCGCCAGTTTCCAATTGCCTCTTTTCCCTGTTCCATCAATTTGGCATCGTCGAAATACTTCATGATGGGAAGTTGGGTAACCGTTTTTGTTTCAGTTTCCATAGTTCATTTGTTATTAAGTTTTGCTAAAAATATTATTTATTACAGGTTCGCCTTTATTCCGGATTCAATGTCCACAATGCTTACAAGGACCTGATCTTTTGCACTTCGGATGGCATTAAGCTTCCTGTCGATGTCAATAAACTGGCTCCCATATTTCTGGTCGATGGCCAGAAGCTGGTTGCTTGTCGCCATATCCTGATTTTGGAGATCCTGTATTTGCTTCGTCAATTGCTGGATCTTCGCCCTGATATCTTTAAGGCTATTGTCGAGGTTTGTTCTTTCGGTATCCTTATCAGTCTGAAGCCCCTTTTTCTTTGTTTCTCCTTTACTAACCTCGCTTTCAACAGTTTGTTGAACAAGATTTTTGTAGAACAATGCACTTTCGAGCAGTTTGGCGGGTGTCAGCGACTTATCGATTTTTTGGGCAATCCTGAAAACCGTTTTATAAACATCGGGGGTTGGGTTCTGCTTCTCCTCAAACAATGATTCGGTAAATTCAAGGAAATCGAAACCAGGTTGGTTGTTCTGGTTGATCAGGTTTTGAAGCCTTTGGACAAAGTCCTCCAACATGGGTTGCTCCTGGATAGTTACGGGAGTAGCGAGTGGTGTGTTTGATACATAATGATCCTGAATATTTTTTACAGCAGGTTCAGGTGCCGGAGCTTGATTTTGCTCTGCTACAGTCTCTTCCTCCCTGAAAAACAGCCGCTTGAAACTAAAACCTTTATCATCTTCAGCCATATCTTTTTGATTTATTAATGATTGGTAAATAGTTGTATTAATTCATTACAAAAATATGTTTTTTTTGACAGGTTGGTTTTAAAAACCACAATTAAGTAATCGTGGTATCTATGGATTTGGATTTGACTTAATCGTAATGAGTTCATGGTCAAAATGAAGGGAAACGAAAAAATGACAGATCATTTAGTTGCAGTGTGGGAATACGAAATTTATATTAAATTTGGCTTAAATTTTAAAATTGAAAGTATTTAAGCACCATACTAACTAAATTTTTTAATGAAAAAATTCTATAGAGGCCTTTATTTTCAGGTTATTGTAGCTATAGTTCTCGGGATTGTCCTCGGTGTTTACCAGCCTGCTCTGGCCGAATCTTTAAAACCACTGGGCGATGGATTTATCAAATTGGTCAAAATGATGATCGCCCCGATCATATTCTCGACCATTGTGACTGGCATTGCCGGGATGCAGGACACCAAAAAAGTAGGCCGGGTAGGGGTCAAAGCGATTGTCTATTTTGAAATCGTTTCCACTATTGCCCTTATTATCGGATTGGTTGTCGTAAACCTTTTCCAACCAGGGTCGGGTATGAACATTGATCCTCAAACATTGGATCAGGCTGCTGTCAATAAATATGTTACACCAGCCCAGGGGCATGGTGTGGTCGATTTTTTCCTGAATGTGATCCCAGAAAATGTTGTGGGAGCCCTGGCAAATGGAAATCTGTTGCAAGTGCTTCTCTTTTCCGTTCTATTCGGATTTGCTTTATCAAATATCGGGGATAAGGCCACTCCGCTCCTTAAAGGGATCAAATCACTGGAAGCCGGCTTGTTCGGTGTGATCCGGGCGATCATGAAAGTTGCCCCGATTGGTGCTTTTGGTGCCATGAGTTTTACGATCGGCAAATATGGATTGGGATCGCTGGCCTCCCTGGGACAATTGATGTTGTCCTTTTATACGACCTGCCTATTGTTTGTCATTTTTGTATTGGGCGCCATCATGAAATATTCGGGGTTTAGCCTGTTCCGTCTGTTGGAGTTGATCAAGGAGGAGATTTTGATCGTGTTAGGTACATCGTCCTCAGAAGCGGCTCTTCCCGGTGTGATGGAGAAATTGGAGAGGGCTGGTTGTTCACGTTCGGTGGTTGGGTTGGTTGTCCCTACCGGATATTCGTTCAACCTCGATGGAACTTCGATCTACCTTACGATGGCTGCCGTGTTTCTAGCCCAGGCTACTGGCGCACATCTTGATATTTACCACCAGGTCACATTGTTGCTGGTGTTGCTGATCACCTCCAAAGGTGCAGCAGGTGTTACAGGAAGCGGCTTTATCACTTTGGCCGCAGTTTTGCCAATTGTTGGGACAGTCCCGGTTGCATCGCTTGCCCTGATTCTTGGAATCGACCGTTTTATGAGCGAAGCCCGTGCCATCACCAACCTGATCGGCAATGCGGTAGCTACTGTTGTTGTCGCAAAATGGGAAAATGAAATCGACCCTGAAATTTCAAGGAAGATAATAGGATAATAATGTATCATATTGTATTTTAGGTTCTTATCGCTAAAATATAGGTTTCATTGGTTCTATGAGACTAAATGTTACTGTTCCATTTATGATGGTGTTTATTTGTTTAACATTATAGGAACTTTTCTCTTTTTTGATTTGTTTGGTCATTTATGGTAGGGAATAAGAAATTTATATTAGATTTGAATTGAATATTAAGAATTATTTGCATGGATTATCAGAGATTAAGATCTATTGAAATAAAAGGCTACAAGTCGATAAAGCACCAAAAAATCCCATTAAGAGATATGAATGTTCTTATTGGACAGAATGGTGCGGGCAAAACAAATTTTATTTCCTTATTTAAATTCCTCCGAAATATCATTGCCGGTAGGTTGAAAAATATTTCGTTGACAACGGGAGCTGAAGTTTTTTTATATTATGGAAGTAAAGAAACTCAAAAGATTGCCATTGAATTGGATTTTGATCCGAATTATTACAAGATTATTTTACAACCAGCGGCTAATAAAGATATATTAATTGTTGAATTTGAACATGCAGGATTTTTGGGACGGGGTTACAAAGATCCATATTGGGATTTAATTGCAAGTTCTGAAGAGGAGAGCAAATTATCAATTAAAGCAAAAAATAACCCCATGGCCCGGTATGTATTCAATGTCTTAAAGGAATGGAGGGTCTATCATTTTCATGACACAAGCGAAACAGCCGGAGTAAAGAAATATTCCTCAATGACGGACAACAAATTTCTCTTTGAAAATGCATCAAACCTTGCCCCCTTCTTATATTTACTCAAACTTAAGCATGAAGTATATTATAAGCGCATTGTCAAAACGATCCAGCTTGTAATCCCATTCTTTAAAGATTTTTCATTGGAGCCTAATCCATTTAATCCAGAAAATATTCGTTTGGAATGGATGGATATTTATTCTGATAAAACCTTCACTGCGAATGAATTATCTGATGGTTCCTTAAGGTTTATTTGTATGGCTACACTTCTGCTTCAGGAAGATTTACCCAAAGTAATCCTTTTGGATGAACCCGAATTGGGCTTACATCCCTCTGCCATAACGATTCTGTCAGGACTGCTCAAAAAGGCATCCAAAAGGTCTCAGGTAATCGTTTCAACTCAATCAGTTAGCCTTGTTAATGAATTCGATGCGGAAGATATTATCGTTGTGGAAAAAGACAAGGCTGAAACGGTATTTCGAAGGCTTGACACTGCAAATTTGGAATCATGGCTTGATGAGTATTCAATGGGTGAATTATGGGACAAGAATATCCTGGGAGGTAAGCCATGATAAGATTGAACATAACTGCAGAAGGCTTTTCAGAAGAGCGTTTTGTTTCTGATATTTTAAGACCGCATTTATTGAATTTCAACATCTATGCTGATGTCAGAAAAGTATTGACAAATAGAAAGTTACGCAAAAGAGGAGGGATAGTCGGTTATGGAAAGTTTAAAAATGATGTTACACAATGGTTTAAAGAATGTCCTGACGTTTATCATACTACTTTAATTGATTTATATGGATTAAGTTCGGATTTTCCGGGTCACGCATCAACAAAGCAATTACAACCCTACTCAAGAGTTGCTGAAATGGAAAATCTGCTGAAAGCGGACCTGGGGTTTAATCATTTTATTCCATACATCCAATTGCATGAATTTGAGGCATTAATGTTTTCAGATACTGTTGAATTGGAAAATTGGCTTTCATTATATAATCAATTACCTAAGAATTGTTTCACCAACATCCGTAATTCAGTAACTGATGCAAATCCAGAATTTATTAATGAAGGATCCGAAACAGCACCATCAAAACGAATACTTTCTTTGTGTAACACTTATGATAAAATTGATGATGGTATTCTTATTTTAAAAGAAATTGGCTTAAATAGAATAAGGTCTGAATGTTCTCATTTTAATGAATGGTTGAAAATACTAGAGAACCTAAAATGAGACGAATAGATTTTTTAATAAACAAAACCCACTGATTATCAGCGGGTTTCATTTTATTTTGGTGCCCAGAACAAGACTCGAACTTGCACAACCTTGCGGTCACTAGTCCCTGAAACTAGCGTGTCTACCAATTTCACCATCTGGGCTTGGGAATCGAGGTGCAAATATAGACCGAATTTCAGATTCACCAAAGGGAATGATCCTTTTTTTCGATTTTTATCGCTTTCAGGAAGATTCAGCGGGAAATGGGCATCGGGCTGGGTAGATCAGCGGCTGGCAACTAGCGGCTGGCAACTAGCTGATGAAGCCAGATGCCGGAAGCTAGCCGCCAGTTGCATTTCGGAAAGATTTAAAGTCCTTCAATTACCACCAATCCCTTCGGAACATCAATTACTTCAAATTCTCCCTCAAGAAGTTATCAAACATCGTATAAAGGTGCATCGTGGTATTTCCTCCACGGAGGTTGTGGTTGCGGTTCGCATACACCATCATCTGGAACTGGACTCCTGCCTGGACCATCGCCTCTGCAAATTCCATTGAATTCTGATAATGGACATTGTCATCCGCCGTCCCATGCACAAGCAGCAGTTTCCCTTTTATCCCTTTAGCAATTGTAACCGGCGAGTTCTGGTCATAACCATCAGGATTCTGACTAGGTAATCCCATGTACCGCTCGCTGTAAACACTGTCGTAAAAACGATTGTTCGTAACAGGAGCAACGGAGATTCCAGCCTTAAAGATTTCACCGCCTTTTGCTAGGCACATCGCCGACATAAACCCACCATAACTCCAACCCCAAATGGCAATATTTTTTGCATCAACATATGGAAGTGTTGCAATGTAATGGGCAGCATCAATCTGGTCGTCCGATTCGTATTTGCCCAACTTGCCATAGGTGCATTTCCTGAAATCCTCGCCTCGTGCCCCTGTCCCGCGTGGGTCAACACAAACAGCAAGATAACCCTGGGTTGCAAGGTAGTTCTCCCATCCTATCGAGAAATTGTCGAGCACTTCCTGCGAATTGGGTCCACTGTATTGGGTCATCACAACCGGATATTTTGTGGCAGGGTTGAAATTCAACGGTTTGATCATCCATCCATTCAACTCTAGTCCTTCTGAATTTTTAAATGTGAAAAACTCTTTTTGCGGAATATTCCTATCGGCAACCAATTTTTTTAAAGCTGAATTGTCTTCGAGTACCCTGAGCTGTTTTCCCGAAATCTCGTGAAGCGTAACCAATAGCGGCGTAGAAAGGCTGGAATATTGGTTGATGTAATATTTGAAACCATTGCTAAAGTCCGCATCATTGCTCCCCTTTTGTGTCGAGAGCTGCACCCTCTTTTTCAGGTCAATCGAAACACCATATACCTCACGCTGCATGGGGGACACTGCCGCTGCCTGATAATAAAATATCTTGGTGACCGGGTCGAATCCATAAAATTTCAATACATCATATTTGCCAGTCGTGAGCTGACGGATCTTAACTCCTCCATTGTCATAGAGATAAAGGTGTTTGTAACCGTCCTGTTCGCTCAGGATCACAAAACTTTTGTCATCTGGCATGAATTCGAGGTAATCGAGAAAGTCGGTTTCGATGTACCGTTTGTTCTTCTCTGTATAAATCAAGCGGGTGTCACCAGTATATGAGTTTGCAAACAGCAATTCAAGCTTGTTTTGCAACCTGTTCATTTTCATGATCCCAAGATTGCTTCCGCTAAAGTTCCACCTGATCCCCGGAAGGTAAATGTCAGTTTCGGTCCCAGTATCCATTTTTATGCTTTGCCCGGCTTTTATATCATAGACCCAAACACTTACAAGAGAGTTTGTCTCCCCTGCCTTTGGATATTTGAACCTGTATTCTCCCGGATAAACGCTGTTTTCCTTGTGTTCGGGACTTAATCCTTTGTACATTGGAAAACCGTAAGTTGGGACAGCCTCTTCGTTAAACTTTATATAGGCCACTTGTTTGCTATCGGGCGACCATGCAAAAGCACGGTTGAATTCAAATTCCTCCTCATACACCCAATCGGGAATTCCATTGATGATTTTGTTGCGCTCCCCATCTGTGGTAGCCTGCCGTTCTGTTTTAAAACGGAGGCTTTTTACAAATAGATTGTTATCGCGCACAAAGGCAACGCGCTCACCATCAGGTGAAAATGTGGCAACCTGCTGGCGTCCTGACGATAATCTTGTAAGTTCCTTTGTTACAAAATTATACACAAAATAAACTGCAGTGAACGACCTTCTGTAGATGGCTTTCCTGTCCGTCATCAGAAGTACTTTGGATTCATCGGCACTAAATGTATATTCAGTGATCGATTGCAATGTATCATTTTTGAGATCTTGAAGATCGAGCACTTTAGCGATTTGTTCACCGGTTTTGTAGCTGTACTTCACAATTTGCCTACCATTGCCTTCGAGCGTGGTATAATTTAATCCATCATTGGAAGAGGCCAACCCTGTAACCGTAGATTGCCTGAAAGTCCTTTTGACAAACAGGTCTTCAAGGGTGATGTTCTGCGCCAGAAGTGATGCGCAAATACCTGATAATAAGAATATAACTAAAATAATCCTTCGCATAATGGGTTGTTTAATGTCCGTTTAATACCTCAAAAATATTAAAATTCACGAACCATTACGAAAATTTATTGGCTGAATGTTAAAATATCGCGATTAAACTTCCCTATTATTTTGATGAACCGTTGAAGAATGATTATTTTTGCACCCTTGAAAAAAACAAAAAATGATAAAAATCACACTTCCGGATCTCTCTGTAAAGGAATTTGATAAGGGAATTACGGGCATTGAAATAGCAGAAGCCATCAGCAGCCGATTGGCCAAAGAGGTGCTGGCAATATCGGTCAACGGTGAGGTCAGGGACCTTACACGACCGGTTGAAACAGATGCTTCGATAAAACTTTATTTGTGGGAAGACCTGCAGGGGCGTGAAACTTTCTGGCATTCATCGGCACATTTAATGGCCGAGGCAATTGAATTTTTCTATCCTGGCACTAAATTTGGCATTGGTCCCACTGTTGACAACGGTTTTTATTACGATATCGATCTCCCTGAAGGGAAAATATTAACTGATAAGGATTTGGCTGGAATCGAGCAAAAAATAATTGAACTCGCAAGGACCAAATCGCCCATCGTCAGGAACGAAATTTCCAAAGCTGATGCGTTAAAACTGTTTACCGAGAAAGGTGACCAATACAAGATTGAGTTGATCACCGATCTTCAGGACGGAACAATTACAACCTATCAACAAGGCAACTTCACCGATCTTTGCCGTGGCCCACACCTTCCCAATATGGGATTCATCAAAGCGGTCAAGCTGACCAACATTGCCGGAGCTTATTGGCGTGGGAACGACAAAAACAAAATGTTGACACGTGTTTATGGGATTACTTTCCCGAAACAAAAATTGCTCGAAGAGTACCTTGTACTACTTGAAGAAGCAAAAAAACGCGATCACAGGAAAATCGGAAAAGAAATGGAACTCTTCCATTTTTCACCCAATGTTGGGATGGGGCTTCCATTGTGGCTGCCAAAAGGGACTATCCTGCGCGAACAGTTGGAGAAATTCCTGAAGAAAGTCCAAAGGAAGTTTGGATACGAACAAGTTATTACTCCTCATATTGGGGATGTGTCGCTATACAAAACTTCGGGGCATTTTCAGAAATATGGGAAGGATTCCTTCCAGCCGATCCGTACCCCAAATGAAGGTGAGGAGTACATGCTCAAACCAATGAATTGCCCCCACCACTGCGAAATATACAAATACAAACCGCGGTCTTACAAGGATTTACCGGTCAGGATGGCTGAGTTTGGGACTGTTTACCGTTACGAACAAAGTGGTGAGCTGCATGGTTTGACCCGTGTACGGAGCTTTACCCAGGACGATGCACATATTTTCTGCCGGCCCGATCAGTTGAAGGAGGAATTCATCAAGGTAATCGACATCATCTTTATCATATTTAAGGCACTCGATTTCAAGGAATACTCTGCGCAGATCTCTTTAAGGGACCCTAACAACCGTGAAAAATACATTGGCTCTGACGAAAATTGGGAAAAAGCTGAAAATGCTATTATTGAAGCTTGTACCGAAAAAGGGTTGAAAACCAAGACAGAATTGGGCGAGGCTGCGTTCTACGGACCAAAACTCGACTTTATGATCAAGGATGCATTGGGCAGAAGTTGGCAGCTTGGGACAATCCAGGTTGACTACAATTTACCGGAACGTTTTGGTTTAGAGTACATTGGAGCTGATGACAAACGACATCGCCCGGTCATGATCCACAGGGCACCTTTTGGTTCGATGGAACGTTTCTGTGCCGTGCTGATTGAACATACTGTTGGCAAATTTCCTTTGTGGCTGACCCCCGAGCAAGTCGTTGTTTTACCAATTAGTGAAAAGTACAACGAATACGCACAAAAAGTTTCAAATCAATTAAATATTTCCGATATTCGCGCCGGAATTGACGACCGCAATGAAAAAATTGGCAGGAAAATCCGGGACAATGAGATGAAACATATTCCTTATCTATTGATTGTCGGTGAAAAGGAAGCTGAAAACAATACTGTTTCAGTGCGACGTCAGGGAGAAGGTGACCAGGGATCTATGTCGGTTGATGCATTTGCAGAATTCATCGTCAAAGAGGTTGGCAATCAATTGGCGGAAGCTTACATTTAGTCGTTAATTAATTAAATAATAGGAGGATATAGCCATAGCAGTTATTAAAGGCGCCGGGCCACGTGCCCCAAAAGAAGAGGAAAAATCACCATTTCGGATCAATCATCAGATCCGGGTTCCTGAAGTCAGGTTAGTGGGCGAGAACATTGAGAACCCTGGTGTTTTCAGGATTCAGGACGCACTAAAGAGGGCTGACGAACTGGAACTTGATTTGGTTGAGATTTCGCCAAATGCCGAGCCACCTGTTTGCCGGATAACAGATTTTCAGAAATTTCTTTATGAACAAAAGAAGAAGCAGAAAGAGTTAAAGGCCAAAGCTTCTAAAATTATCGTAAAAGAGATCCGCTTTGGTCCAAATACCGATGACCATGATTACAACTTTAAGTTGAAACACGCCGAGAAATTTCTTCAGGAAGGCGCTAAAGTAAAAGCTTACGTGTTTTTTAAAGGGAGATCGATCTTATATAACGAGCAAGGAGAGATTTTACTGCTCCGCTTCGCCAACGCGTTGGAGGAAGTTGGAAAAGTGGAACAGCTTCCAAAACTCGAAGGAAAGAGAATGACAATTTTTATTTCGCCTAAAAAGAAAAAATAATTTAATACATTAGACAGAGATGCCTAAAATGAAATCGAATGCCGGGGCTAAGAAACGTTTCATTCTGACCGGCTCAGGAAAGATCAAAAGGAAACATGCTTATCACAGTCACATTCTGACCAAGAAGAGCAACAAGCGCAAACGTAACCTCCTGAAGTGGGGTATGGTAGCCCCTACTGACGTGCATCACGTACAGAGGTTGCTTGCAATGAGATAATGTTCTCTTTTACAGAGTTTTTAAAATTAGGTTTAACCGGGTAATGAGCTTACGAAGATTCCTTTAAAACGGAACGCCATTATCCTAAAACAAAAAGAAATGCCAAGAAGTGTAAATCATGTAGCATCGAAAGCGCGTAGGAAAAAGCTGCTGCTACTTACCAGAGGTTACTTTGGTTCAAGAAAAAATGTCTGGACGGTTGCCAAAAACACATACGAAAAGGGATTAGGGTATGCGTACCGTGACAGAAAAAGTAAAAAAAGGTTGTTCCGTGCATTATGGATCCAGCGTATCAATGCCGCTGTTCGCACAGAAGGTCTCTCTTACTCACAGTTTATGGGTAAAATGAAAGTTGCCAACATCGAGATCAACCGTAAGGTTCTGGCCGATCTGGCAATGAACAATCCTGCTGCTTTCAGCGCAATTGTAAACAAGGTAAAGTAATTTGAAGAGTTAGGCGAAATAAATTTTCAGATTGAAAAGGGGTCCATAGGGCCCCTTTTTTGTGTTAAACCCTCAAGGTTTTGGAAACCTTGAGGGTTTATTTAATATTCTACCTTCCATTCTTTTGGCACGAACGCTTTGTCGTTCATGATCTGCACGATGCTCCCTTTTTGCCGCAACACAAACAAGCCATGTTTGTACGCAAATTTGTCAGCATCGTTTTCTACGATGATACCGGCAACCGCGCCGTAAAGGGTGGTGCCGCCCATGTTGATCTTTTCGGGTTGCACCTTCTGGATCTTTTCCAACCGCTCCAAATGTTCCTTAACATCATCGACACTCAACGAACTTTTAATTTCGACAGCAACAGCAATCTGGGAGTTGATCAACAGTAGATCAATTTCATAATATTTTTTGTCACCGATTAAGCCAACAACGTTTTGCAGGGCTGTCCTGATCAGGATCCCTTTGTCCTTGAACATTTTGATGATCCGTGGCTTTACCATCTCGGCAACGAACTTTCCCCAGACTCCAGTTACCTCTCCTAACCGTTTGTTAAAGTCCTTACGGCTTTTCTCCGATTCCTTCTGGCTTCTTTTTAGGTTTTCATCGAACTCCTTATGTCTGCTTTCAAATTCAATCCTGCTTTTTTTTAAACTCTCATCCAACTCCAACCGGCTTTTCTCTATGCTCGCTTCCAACTCCAACCGGCTTTTTTCAATTCTCGCATCAAACCTAAGGTCAGATTCCAATAGCCGTTGTTGGTGTTCTTTTGCCTGTCTATCAAGTAGGTCCAGTATATCCTGCTTTGTAAGTTCTGTTTTCATCTTCTGAAATTTAAATCTCAAACAAATATACAAAATTTTTGAATGAAAAGGGCGGTTGGGGCTTACGTGGAAGGGGAGGACACCGATCCGCCCCAACAATGTTTTTATTGACGCGATTGTTGGAAAACCCTCAAGGTATTGGATACCTTGAGGGTTTATTGTAAATTCACCCCGGTTAAAATCCATGACGATATACAAGTTATTATGGCAGAAAATATTAAAAATCAATATATTGAGATCAAAGGGGCTCGTGTCCACAACCTGAAGAACATCGACCTGCAGATTCCGCGCAGCAAAATGGTCGTGATCACAGGCCTTTCGGGATCCGGAAAATCATCGTTGGCGTTCGACACCCTTTATGCAGAAGGCCAACGCAGGTACGTGGAGAGCTTATCCTCCTATGCACGTCAATTCCTGGGTCGGATGGACAAACCCGATGTGGACTATATCAAAGGGATACCTCCGGCGATAGCCATTGAACAAAAGGTAAATACGCGCAACCCACGATCGACTGTCGGCACATCAACTGAAATTTACGATTATATCAAACTGCTGTTTGCAAGGATTGGTAGGACCTACTCCCCCATCTCGGGAAAAGAGGTGGTCCATCATGAAGTGACAGACGTTGTGAACACGATCATATCATATCCCCAGGGAGCACGGGTGGTCCTCCTCGCACCTTTTCAGATCCACAAGGACCGGACTTTGGCACAGGAGGCAGACCTTCTCCAACAACAAGGGTTTACACGTCTTGAAATTGATGGCGAGGTGACCAGGATAGCCGATCTTGATCCTGTGGCATCTGCAAAGAAAAAACTGAAAAGTGTCAATATTGTGATCGACCGTTTAGCAGTTTCGGATGACGAGGATTTGCAAAGCCGTGCCGCCGATTCGATACAAACAGCCTTCTACGAAGGAAAAGGGGAATGTATCGTCAGGATTCAAACAGACCAAGATTCAAAACAATTGAGTTTTTCGAATCGCTTCGAGGCTGACGGCATCCTGTTTGATGAGCCATCGCTTCACATGTTCAGTTTCAACAACCCAATCGGTGCATGTCCTGTCTGTGAAGGGTACGGAAAAACCATTGGGATCGATGAAGACCTTGTCATTCCAAATAAATCGTTGTCAATTTACAATGAGGCTATTGTATGCTGGAAAGGAGAAAAGATGAGCGAATGGAAAGACCAGTTGATCCAACATTCCGACAAGTTTGATTTTCCGATCCACAAGCCCTATTTTGAACTTTCGCACGATCAGAAAAGGTTACTGTGGACAGGCAACAAATATTTTGAAGGGCTGCACAGTTTTTTCAAAAGCCTTGAAGAACAATCGTACAAGATCCAATACCGCGTGATGCTTTCGCGTTACCGGGGCAAAACAACCTGTCCCGAATGTGAAGGGACGCGGTTGAAAAAAGAGGCCTCCTACGTCAAAATCAGTGGAAAAGCGGTTACCGATCTTGTCAATCAACCGATCTATCAGTTGGCCTCCTTTTTTAATAACCTGCAATTAACCGATCATGAAAAGGTTGTGTCGGACCGGTTGTTGATTGAGATCAACAACCGGATCGAATTTCTTTGCGACGTCGGACTTGGATACCTTACCCTCAACCGTCTCTCTTCTTCCCTTTCGGGGGGCGAATCGCAGAGGATCAACCTTGCGACGTCACTCGGGAGCAGCCTTGTCGGTTCGATGTACATCCTCGATGAACCTTCCATTGGTTTACATTCACGCGATACCGTGCGGCTGATCAAAGTACTTCGTAAATTGCAGAAACTTGGGAACAGCGTGATCATTGTAGAACATGATGAAGAGATCATCCGCGATGCCGATATGATCATCGACATTGGCCCATTGGCAGGCAGGAACGGTGGCGAAGTGGTCTTTCAGGGATCGCACGAAGAACTTGCATTGGATACCAAAAGCCTGACTGCCAAATACATAAATGGAATCGAGAAAATTGCACTGCCTACCATGAGGCGCAAATGGAACAATTACATTGAAATTTTAGGGGCACGGGAAAATAACCTAAAAGGCATTGACATAAAATTCCCCCTCAATACGCTCACTGTCGTAACCGGGGTTAGCGGTTCAGGTAAATCGTCGTTGATCCGAAAAATCCTCTATCCCGCCCTTGCCAAACATCTTGGCGGATATGGAGAAAAAACCGGGGAGCACACGCGGTTACAAGGCGACCTTTCGCTTCTGACGGCTGTCGAATTCGTTGACCAGAACCCGATCGGGAAATCATCGCGGTCGAATCCTGTCACTTATCTGAAGACCTACGATGATATACGGAAGCTCTATGCCGATCAGCAGGCATCCAAGATCAACGGGTTTACCGCATCCCATTTCTCTTTCAACATCGATGGTGGAAGGTGCGACGAGTGCCAGGGCGAAGGCGAGATAAAAGTGGAGATGCAATTTATGGCCGATATCCACCTGACTTGCGAAAGTTGCAACGGCAAACGGTTTAAGGCAGATGTCCTTGATGTGAAATTCAAGGAGAAGAGTATTTTCGATATTTTGGAAATGACTGTCGATGAGGCCATTGTATTCTTTTCGGAAAACGATAAAAACGAAGGTAAAAAAATCGCCAAAAAGCTCATGCCTTTACAGGACGTTGGGTTAGGCTATGTAAAACTGGGACAATCGTCAAGTACCCTTTCCGGCGGTGAGAGCCAACGTATAAAGTTGGCATCCTTCCTCGCAAAAGAGAAAGATTCACCCACCTTGTTTATTTTCGACGAACCTACAACAGGTTTGCATTTTCACGACATCCGAAAACTGTTGGATGCGATCAATGCACTTATTTCACGAGGTCATTCTGTGATCATTATCGAGCACAATACCGAAGTGATCAAAGTTGCGGATTGGATCATTGATTTGGGTCCCGAAGGTGGCGATACCGGAGGTTATAAGGTTTTTGAAGGTGTACCCGAGGAGATTATAAAATGTGAAGAGTCTTATACGGGGAAATATTTGATCAATAAATTGAAATAGGTAGAAATAGGTGGAAATGGGTTGAAGTAAGTAGAAATAGGTTGAAATGATTGAAATATTAAATGTAAATACCTATTAATTAATATATTATAGGAAATGTCCATGCCCCGGTTAGTACAAAAAACCAAATAGACAAAGTGGGATCGTGTTTTGAACGGCATACTCAATATTGTCGGCTGCCACAAAAGAATTCTCAATTCCGGCAATTTGTTTTCGGGGTTTTTCCATTTTGGCAGATGCTTTCGACAAAAATAGCAAATTTTTGACAGATGCAACTGTCAATTTAGGAATTTCTTTCAAAAATACGAATTATCCCTTGCCTTTTTAAGCGAATGTGGCCTATTGTAGTTCTATTTCCAACATTTCAAAAAAAAACTTATTGAAACCTTTTATTTCTTCTTCCTGTTCAGATACAAAAAAACTGGGACACCGGTCAAAATTAGGGAAATACCCAGAACAGCTTCGCGGGGACGTGCAACTATCGTATTCATTACCAATACAAAACAGAATACAATAAACAATGCTGGAACAATAGGATAGCCCCACACTTTATATGGCCGAGGCACATCGGGCATTTTTTGGCGAAGGATAAAAACGCCAAGGGAGGTTGCGCCATAAAAGATAAACACTGCAAAGATGATCATATCGGTGAGTTGGTCAAA
>CAIYPA010000180.1 GCA_903927965.1 uncultured Bacteroidia bacterium
GACCGTCTCGTTTATAAAGCGGAACAATTCCAACTGGCTGATATTGGAAAAGCTGAGTGTTGTTTGGGTATTCCCTTGTTTAAAATAGACATTGTAATGACCGAATAAATTATCCATCCCCAAACCTTGTTTTGGATATTTAGCCGACCAATCGGGTACTTTATAAAGGATGGTCTCAACATTTTCGATCAACGATTCGTAACTCCTTACTTCCGAAAATCGTTCACGGATCAATTCTATTGCATCTTCGTTCGTCAACTGCCCTTTCGATTTCTTCGTGACAACACTATCCGTTTTCTTCTTTTTACGGGCAACATAATCGGATACTTCAAAATAAAGTTCGTCCACATCTTTTTCGGTCAATCCAACCGCCTCAAAGATCAAAATATCCAAATCCCTTTTGTCTTTTTGCAAAATCTCTTCCTGTATGGGTAAAGGCGCACGTGATTTTAGGGATGCCATTATCTTGTCTAGCTCATCCTTTTTCCCAGATAATAGTGCCGGATCGAGCAACAAAGTATTTTCGGTCACATTTACATCGATATCGCTAAGGCTCCCGGCCATCTGACGGCTGAACAGATCCAATAGAAAACGAAAGGAAATGCTGTTCATCAATAAAAAAATCGTGTCCGAATATGCCTTGAACTCCTCTTTTACGGTGATGGCATAATTCACCTTATCGCAGTATATCTTTGCATTACGGTTATCAAACAGGCCATAAACTTCAAAAATCTTGGATGGGAAGATAAAGTCGCCAACAACAGCATAAGGGGAAAGGTCGTACCATATATACCTTCCTTTTATCGATTCCCTCTTGTTGATATCGCCCTCTTCGGCATCGTTGATGTATTTTAAAATCTTATTTTTGAATTTGCCCAATTTGTCCTTGGTGTCTTTGCATATAATTACACGGTTTTTCAAAAAATTCACGTCAACATCCAGATTGGTCGCATCGTGCTGGTTCTTGAAAAGTGGCTTGGTATAAAAACGTTCGATCAAATAATGCTGCTGGTTCATTTCGCTATAAAACCAGCCAAATTTTTCCCAAATCCGCTTGTGATTGGCAATTTCGGTATAAAGCTTGATTCCAAACTGCAATTTATACAAGTCGTCTGGCATAGTAAGTGCCTTATCTGTTTCATCAATTACATAGAAAAACTCATTTGCAGCAGTAGTAAAACCACGCTTAATATTAACGAAAGTGCTTAGAGGCATGAGTTTCCCTTTGCTTGCCTTAATTAATTTGTGATAAATGCCTGGTGCCCGGAAGTATCTTGCTCCCCAATTACCGTTTTCATATTTTCCATCAATTGTACTGAATAGCTCCAACTCCTTTTGGTTAACGACACTGATGGAAAAATCATCGTTGGAAAAATCACTTTCCACGTTTTCAATCCCACTGGCCCAATTGGCAACCAGGTCAACCCTTTCATTGTCGGTATAATTCCCGAATAGCTTTTCGTATTCGGTTGTCACTTTTACAAACCGGACATTGTTTTTTTCGCGGGCCAACGGATCAGCGCACCTTTCGAGGATAAGGATAATTGTATTGACCAATGCGGTTTCGAAACTCCTTGTGTGTTGGTGGTCGATAATTGCAACGATCCTAAAATGGCCGAGCAAATATTTTTGCAACCCGGCACCGAAAGAAACATCCAACCAACTGCTGCTGATCACATAACCCAATCTTCCACCTTCGCGCAAAAAAGCGGCAGTGTGCATCAGGTAATAGACATACAGGTCGCTTTGCTGGTTTATTTTGTTGATCCCAAACTCTTTCTTGGCCAGGTCGTTCCAACGCTGTTTGTGTTGTATCAGCTCCTGTCGTATGTATGGCGGATTGCCAACACAGGCATCGAATAGGGGAATGGCAACATCTTTAAGTTTTCCATCGAGGTTTTTCACCTCAAAATTCTTGTTCGCGTTCAGGAACAGCAAGTTGAAATGCGAATTGCTTTCTACTTTGCTAAAATCGCTTTGTATTATGGTGGGATAATTATAAAAGGACTGAATACTTTGAAGACAAAGGTTCATTGTTGCAAGGAAGGCAGGTAATGCCGCAATCTCTACGCCCCATAGATACTCCAACAATTGTTCGTGGGTAATATCTGGGTTATAATGCTTTAGGACATGGTAGGCACGGACCAGAAAAGTAGCCGCACCACATCCACTGTCAAAAATCAATTTGGTGTCGCGGTTGATGCAAAAAGCATTCACAATGTCAACTTCGTTTGTGTTTGTGAAATGCTGCCCCCGATCGTGCTGTTCCTGATTGTCGATCAGGGTATTGTAAATTGAACCAATGATATCGGCATTCAATCCGTGAAAATCGAGATGTCCTATTTGCTCCACATTTTGCCGCAATACTGGAAGATAGCGTTCTTCGAACTCAAATTCGTCAAGGATGTTCTCACTGAAAATCATTTCAAAATCGTGCTGCAGAACATCGTCAAAATACTGCCGTAAGGTCTTGTTAAGCAGCTTTTTATCCCTTGGAATATCAATTGGCCGCAAGTGTAACTCTGGCACATCCCGTTGGAGGTATGTATAGAAGATAAGTTTTAGGAATAGAAGATAATTCGACAACTGGCAAAGGTTATAAACATCGTTGCTGTCAAATTTGAAAGTAACGTTGAAAATATCCTGATCGGTGAGATATTCGCGCAAACGCTTTTGAAAATCCTTCTCTTTTGAAATCCTCAGAAACATCGGCTCTATCATCGAAGCAGAGGCTTCAAGGATATAGGTTGAGAGCCGGTTCACAAAGAATTTGTCAATGCTGTCCCATGTAACTTCTTTTATACCATGAACAATATCAGATAGTTCCTGTAGAAATATTTTGAGTTTGGGGATTATCTCGCGTTCGTATTGCGGCAATAAAATTTCATCGTCCTTTTTTACATTACTTAGGGTGTAAATTTTAAGTTTTCGTTCCTGTAAAGTAGTGTTTGGTCTAAATGTTTGAAATATAATAAGTTGTCGTGGTGTTCCGGTCACAAAATATTCGGCACCGTTCATATTGGCTTTGTTGGCGGCATCCATGACAAGTTCGTCATCCGATGCGTCCCAACTGGCATTCTTTAGTTCGATAAAGATTTTTTTTCTCGCATCAATACTTGAAGTGATAATTCCATCCGAAAATTTCGCCGTGGTTGTGCCTGTATTTTGCTCCTGATAGATTTTATCAAAAGTAATCGTATCTATCTCATCAATTGCGTTTTGAGCTAAAATAAATAGCCTCCCTTGGAAAGTTCGTTCGTTTGCTGATTTTTTCATTGCCCAAAAGTAATAAGTATAAAATGCAACACCATGATTTGAGCAGTAATTATTTAAAAAAGTAAGGCTACTTCTCGATCCCCCTTGTTTGTAACAGCTTGCTCCGATTTTTCGGAGAGGGGGTGATAGTTTGTCGTTTGTAACGACTAAAAAAGCAACTATTTCCCTTTAAATCCATAGAATATCCTGGTCATTTTTCAAAATGTTTGCATTATATTTGGACACTAAATTATTGTAAACTATGAAACTAAAATCGTTGCTGATTGCCCTGGTTTGCCTGTTCCCGTTAATCGGATC
>CAIYPA010000181.1 GCA_903927965.1 uncultured Bacteroidia bacterium
ATCCAATGGAAAAATCCCATGAATTCCCCGGTGGCCATGAATTCCCCGGTGGCCATGAATTCCCCGGTGGCCATGAATTCCCCGGTGGCTATGAATTCCCCGGTGGCTATGAATTCCCCGGTGGCTATGAATTCCCCAGTGGCTTTAGCCCCGGGCACAAAATCCGAAACCCTAATCTGGGAAGATGTAACTGTTGTCCCAACTGAATTGGGCAGTACCCGCCGGTTTTACAAGAAACCAACCGATTACCTGTATGAATTTGAAATGCACGTGACCACGCTCAAAAAAGGGATCAACAGCCATCCGCCTCATACCCATATCGATGATGAGATCATCCTTGTCAAATCGGGACTTGTAGAAGAGGTGGTGAACGACAAGACCAAACCACTTGGGCCAGGTTCGTTTGTTTTGTTGAACGGCAACGACCCACATGGGATCCGCAATATCGGCGATAGCCCTTGCGAATATTTCGCGTTCAGGTTTTTAAAGGAAAAACCGGTAAAATAGCTTTATGGAATTTTCAGGTTTATTTGCTGATTATAGCCTTTTTACATTGCTGTTGTTGTCGGTCCTATCGTTTACTGCGGGATTTATCGATGCTGTGGTAGGAGGCGGGGGATTGATCCAGATCCCTGCATTGCTGGTAACAATGCCCCACACTCCATTACCGACCCTCTTTGGTACAAACAAGATCGCGGCACTTTCAGGGACATCCATCGCGGCAGTTCAATATGCGAGAAGGATTAGTTTCAATTTTAAATTATTGATTGCCATTTCAATAGCCTCCTTCATCGCATCCTACTCCGGAGCAAAAATCGTTAGCATCATCAATCCGGCAACCTTAAAACCCATTATCCTGATCATCCTGATCGCAATTGCTGTCTATACTTTTTTGAAGAAAGACTTGGGAAAGTTTCAAAAAAAGCAGTTGCCTTTATCGCGACAAATCCTGTTCGGTATTGTGATCGGATTGGTTGTGGGCTTTTATGACGGTTTTTTTGGTCCGGGAACGGGAAGTTTTTTTGTTCTGGCTTTTGTTTTGATCCTTGGTTTCGAGTTCGTTCAGGCATCGGCATATGCCAAAATTGTGAACTGCATGACCAATATCTCCGCTTTGGTTGTCTTTATCCGGCAAGGAAACTTTATCCTCGAAATCGCCATCCTCATGGCTATCTTTAATATTACGGGAAGCGTAATTGGAAGTAGGATGGCACTCAAAAAAGGGAACGGGTTTATCCGCATCTTTTTCCTGATAATAGTTTCAATTATGATTGTAAGGTATGGGTGGGATGTGTTTAAAATAATTTAGATTTGATTAAAATGGGGGCACTAATAAAACAAGCTTGAAAATAAAGTTAAATTACTATAAATCTATCTCTTAACATGAAAGCAAACGAAACAAAAGTTGAGGATTTTTTATCATCGAATAGAACTCAATTTGTAATACCTGTTTATCAAAGGAATTATGACTGGACCACTGAACAATGCAAGCAACTTTTGGATGATATTCTTGAAGTTGGAACCAACAAAAAAATGAATGTTCATTTCATTGGCAGCATAGTATATGTCCATGATGACCTTTTCGCAGTATCAAGAATAAAAGAATTAACAATAATTGATGGACAGCAAAGATTGACGACTATAACGCTTATTTATCTAGTTCTTTATAGACTTGCGAAAGAGCTTAAAAATGAAGAACTTGTATGCGAAATTAATGAAACATACCTTATAAATAAATTCTCACAAGATGACGAAAAATTGAAACTTCGTCCTACTGACAATAATGATAGGGCGTTAAAGTATTTACTGAGAGGTGATGATAATGAAGAGTATTCAAACTATTCAAAGTTAATTTACAATTTTAATTATTTCAAAGGACGGATTACGGAAGATAACTATCAATACGTTTTGAAAGGTTTATCAAAATTAATGTTCGTAGAGGTTTCTCTTGATAGGGAAAAGGATAACCCCCAAAGAATTTTTGAAAGCCTAAACTCAACGGGGCTGGAGCTATCCCAAGCTGATTTAATTCGAAATTATATTTTGATGGGACTAAATCGCAAGGATCAAAATAAAATTTATCAAAATTACTGGGAATTAATTGAGAAATTGGCAAAGGATGAAAGTCTTAATGTAAGTCGGGTTTCAGATTTTATTAGGGATTTCTTAACACTTGAAAATAAAAATATCCCAAATAAGGATAAGGTGTATATTGAATTTAAAGAGAAATATCCAACTTCTACACTTGCCGATTTAGAGAAAAATCTATTAACAATCAAATCATTAGCAAAGAATTTTAATAAGTTGTTAAATCCTAAAAACGAAATAGATAAGGATATTCGCCTTCAATTGGAATACATAAACAGACTTGAAATTAATGTTGCCTATCCATTTTTAATGAAGGTTTATGAAGATTTTTCTAACTCAACAATTGACAAACCTACATTCTTAAATATTTTAGATTTAATTCAATCCTTTGTTTGGAGAAGATTTATTGTTGGTTTAGGAACAAATTCACTTAATAAAATATTTATGAACCTTTACGATAAGGTTGAGATTGCAAATTATGAAAATTCGATTCAAAAATCCTTATTGCAAAGGACAGGTGTGCAGCGTTTTCCCAAAGACGCAGAAGTAATTGAAGCTTTAAAAGTAAAAGACATTTATAATGTAAAATCTAAAAATAGAACATATTTTCTTGAAAGAATGGAAAACTTTGAAAACAAAGAGCCGGTTATAATCGAAGGAAACCATGACATTACAATCGAACACATATTTCCTCAAAACCCTGATCCAAAATGGAGAATTGATTTGGGTAATGACGAATTCAATTTAATAAAGGAGAAATATTTAAATACTATTGGCAACTTAACCTTGTCCGGCAACAATGGGAAATTAGGCAATAAATCATTTGTTGATAAAAGAGATTTGGAAGATGGAGGGTATAGAAATAGTAGGCTTTGGCTAAATCAATATTTATCAAAACTCGAAAAATGGGATATTTCAGAAATTGAAAAACGTAATGAAATGATTTCGGAAAGATTCTTGAAAATTTGGAAAATTCCAGTTATCCCATTAGAGGAGAAAGCAGATTTGAATGAAGTAAATATTTTTGATGCTGATGACCCAACATTTAAAAGACTTGAGTTTGCAGTATTTTTTAACAATAAACTTGAAGTAAATCAAGTTGCAAAATTGTATCTTGAGGTTTTTAGGCAACTATTTGATTTGCAACCTGAAACATTTTTCGCAACGGAATTATATTCAAGAATTGGTTTGACAAAGGATCCCGATCAAAATAAAACAAGAAGTCCATCGAAATTGAATGAAAGTTATTTTATAGAAACGGGTTACTCCAACAAGGACAAATTTGAAAGAATCAAATTGGCATTAATGATCTTTGGTATCGAAGATGAATTAATGATAAAATATGCTGAGGAAGAAGAGTAGTTTTGCTAGTGGATTTTTAAAATTTTGGGAACTATCGATTAGAGACTTCAATCTGTGTGCCATTAATGGAGGGTTGTTTATAAATTGTGTTTTGATATTTTGTACCTTTGAAATAAAAAGATTATGGATATAGTAAATAGAAAACTAAGTTTTGTTCAGGAGTTTCTTCGGATTTCGGATGAAGAAATAATTACCAAACTAGAGCAATTGCTTCATTACGAACGAAATAGAAAGACATCGAGCGAATTGGAACCTATGACATATGATGATTTCAATAAAATGATTGACAAATCGGAGGAAGATTTCAAAAATGGACGGGTGACAGAAGCTAAAGAACTTCTTAAAATCGTTGAATCTTGGAAATAAAATATCCTCCAGTCGGATAATTCTTTAACCTAACCGGAGGATATTTGCAAGAGAAATGCGTTGATTATCAATC
>CAIYPA010000182.1 GCA_903927965.1 uncultured Bacteroidia bacterium
GAGCATAGCAGCCCCTTTGGCAATCACGTCGCGATTGGCACCAGCTGCAAAAGCACGGGTGTTCCATTTTTTCATCACCGACTTTGTGGTCAGGTCAAGGATGCTTTTCGATGGCCGTACATAGACGCTGGCCGTGATCAATCCTGTCAGTTCGTCGATGGCAAACAGGATTTTTTCCAGGTAATGGATCGGTTCTGTTTCGGAACATATGCCCCACCCATGACTGACAATGGCCCTGATGTAAGGCTCAGGCCAGTTATGCACTTCAAGAATCTTCCGGGTCATTGTACAATGCTGTTCTGAATATTGCTCATAATCAAGATCATGACAAAGTCCTATTACGCCCCACATTTCAACGTCTTCACCTGCTTTGGCGGCGAAATGGCGCATGACTGCTTCAACTGCCAGTCCATGGCGGATCAGGCTATCCTGTTTGTTATATTCGCACAATAAGGCAAATGCTTCAGTTCTTGATGGGATTCTTTCCATTGTATTTTCAATTGTTGTTGTAAAAATGATAATAATTTTTAGATTTGAGGTGCGAAACGGTGAATTTTTATTTTAATTGGCTTATCCATGAGAAACAAGGTATATAACTGGGGAATTCTGGCACCCGGACGGATTGCCCGAAGGTTTGCAGGTGAACTGCAACAACTTGATAATGCTCGTATTTATGCTGTTGGTTCTAGCGATCTATCCCGGGCCAGTGCTTTTGCCGATGATTTTGGTGCAGAACACTTTTATGGCAGTTACGAAGAATTGGTGTCCGATCCCAAGGTCGAGATCATCTACATTGCTTCCCCACATGCTTTTCACATGGACCATGCCCTTCTGTGTTTGAACCATAAAAAGCCAGTCCTTTGTGAAAAGGCTTTTTCGTTGAACCTTTCGGAAGTTGAAAAGATGTTGGATTGTGCAAAAGAGAACAATGTCTTTCTTATGGAGGCCATGTTTGTTCCTCATCAACCTTCCTATCGCAAAGCAAAGCAACTGATTGACTCTGGTGAACTTGGGAAGGTGAAATACATCCACAGTTGGTTTGGTTTCAACAAATCTCCTTACGATGTATCGCAAAGGCTGTTTAATCCTGAACTGGGAGGTGGTGCCTTGCTGGATATCGGGTTGTATCCGGTTTTTGACGCTCTTTTTTTCCTTGGACAGCCAGAACAAATATCTGCAAATGCTGAAATAACTGAAACAGGTGTTGACCAGAGCATTACAATCAGGTTGGATTATCAGGACGGGTTATCAGTCTCCATTTTTGCTTCGTTCTTTGCCACATCAGGTGTCGGAACAGATGTGTTTTGTGAAAAGGGAATTGTGGGGTTGAGAAGGACCAGTTCAGTTGATCAATGGCTTGACATCGATTGTCCCGGAGCAAATGTTGAACGGTTGAATTGGAGCCCATCAGGCTGTGGTTTAAAGCTGGAAGCGATGGAGGCAATGCGTTGCCTTGACGAAGAGTTTCTTGAAAGTCGGGTAATGCCCCATTCCCTTAGTTTATTGCTGATGAAAACATTGGATGAAATCAGGAAGGAAGCGGGGATTTTTTATAAGGGAAGAGATTGAAGTTACCAGATGGAAATAAATTGAAATAAATTGAAATATTTTCTTTATTCAACGACATTGCTTTTGTTCGGGACCGTTTACCCAGGGTTATTCAGGTTTGACCCATTCTGGGTCGAATTCGTTGAGGATATTAATACGGAATCTAAACTTGATTTTTCAGAATATTGAATAAAGATCTGTATATATGTGATTAAAGGATCAAATTTCGGAAATCCATTTATCATCCCAGCACAATCTGCCAGCCGCCAGTTGCTAATCGCTAGTCGCCTATTTTTCAGCCTCTTCCAACTCCTTAAACGACAGATCCATTAATTTGTAGTCTGCCCATCCCGAATAATCGAAATGCCACCATTCAGTAGAGATGGGTTTAAAACCAAAATGTGCCATTAGTTCAAAAAGGAACTTCCGGTTGGTCAAAACAGGTTCGGGAAGCTCTGTGTATTCAGGATTGGCCTTGGGGGAGAAATCGTCGAAAGGGGTTGGCATTGGCAACTCTTTTCCGGTAGCAAGTTCAATCAAGGTCAGGTCAATGGCGCACCCACGGTTGTGGCGTGAACCTTTCCTTGGATTGGCAACAAAATTGGTGTCCGGATAAACCTCATAAAAGCGCAATGTTGCCGCATAAGGGCGGTAAGCATCGAAAACCTTAAGCCCAATTTTATAAAAGGCCAGCGAATCCTGAACTTTTTTCAAGGCTTCTGCAACCGGTTTCCTTAAAAATGCTTTGGGTTCAGTATAGATTACTTCTCGGGTAAAGTTGTTTTTTGTTGCATACCGGATATCTATCCTGATCCTGGGGATGGTTTTTGCAAGATCGACCATCCTCATTTGCGGATTGGACAGAACTTGCTCCTTATAAGCCTGAATTGTTTGGGTGATATCAAGCAGGTAAGGGTTCTGTTTTCCACCTTTTATCTGACTATTGCATAACAATGGGAATATCAGGTTAGCCAATAAAAAAATACAAGCCAACTTGTTTTGTAAGTGCCTCATTGATTGTATTTTGTAAATTTTTTTCATACTTCCTTTTATAACCGGCATCGGTATGTTTGCCTTAACTTGTGTTTAAGGCTTAGCGCAGGATTTTTCTAACAGTCACCGGCTTTTTCTCCATCGGGCCACGTTTGAAGATAATCAGGCCGTTGAGGAAATTGCGAAGCAGCTGGTCACCACATGGTTTGTAGTTGGGATGGTCGGGTGTACGGAAAATGGCGCCCAGTTCGCTTTCAGTAATGTCGAATTCGACAAGTTTTAGGATTTCGATGATATCGGTATTTTTAAGCTGGAGTGCGACCCGAAGTTTCTTCAATATATCGTTATTGTCCATTTTCTATTTAATTGTTTATAATTTTAATCCAACTAATTTACAAATATATAAAAAAGCCATCCTTTTTTAGGATGGCTTTCATAAATAAAGTTACTATGATCAATCATATTTGCAAGCTAATTGCCACTATTGATAAGCTTCCTGTTGCAAGCCGCTAGTTGCCAGTTACTAATTGCCAGCCGCCAGTAGCCCACGCTAAAGTACTATCTTGAGAACAACAACTCGCGATATTTTGGCAATGGCCACAGTTCGTTGTCGATCACTTCTTCCAGCTTGTCGATATGATAACGGATGGTGTCGAGGTATGGACGTACTGTTTTTTCGTATGCATAGGCTTTTTCTTTACCATGCTCGATTGTGTTGGCAACCTTACGGGCTTCGGTCATTTCATGAACCTGGGCTTTAATTGTAGAGATATGATTTGAGATCTTTTTGATCAGGTCGAGACGGGCTCCGGCCAATTCCTTGAACTCTTCGTCAGAGAAGATGGCTTTTAAACCCTTCACATTCTCAATCAATGAAGTCTGATAGGTAATCGCTGTCGGAACGATGTGATTGATCGCGATATCGCCAAGGACACGTGACTCGATCTGGATTTTCTTGGTGTATTTTTCCATCTCCACTTCAACGCGTGCTTCGATTTCAATTGGGTTAAAAATACCAAGTTCCCCGAATAATTTGCGTGATGAATCGTACAGGTAAGCTTCCAATGCCGTTGGTACACTTTTGATATTGGTTAAACCGCGGCGTTCTGCTTCTTCAGCCCATTCCTGACTGTAACCATTTCCGTCAAAACGGATCGCTTTACATTCGGTAATGTACCGTTTCAATACCTGGAAGATGGCTTCGTCTTTCTTTATGTCTTTTTCGATCAGGGCGTCTACATCTTTTTTAAACTTGATCAACTGATAGGCAACAACAGAGTTGAGCGCGATCATGGCAGATGCACAGTTTGCGGAAGATCCAACAGCACGGAATTCGAACCTGTTTCCTGTGAAGGCAAATGGAGAGGTACGGTTCCTGTCGGTGTTGTCGAGAAGGATTTCAGGGATACGGCCAATGTTCAATTTGAGCGAAGTCTTTTCGTCAGGGGTCATTTTCCTGTCGGTTACGTTTTCTTCGAGCAAATCGAGCATCCTGTTCACTTCTGTCCCAAGGAACGATGAGATAATAGCAGGTGGGGCTTCATTGGCTCCCAAACGATGTGAGTTGCTTGCCGAAACGATCGAAGCGCGCAATAAATCCTGATTGTCGAAAACCGCTTTCATTGTGTTGACAATGTAGGTGAGGAACTGCAGGTTCGATTTTGGGTTTTTCCCTGGAGAATAAAGGTTTACTCCTGTATTGGTAGAAAGTGACCAGTTGTTGTGTTTACCAGAACCGTTGATCCCTGCAAAAGGCTTTTCATGAAGTAAAATACAGAATCCATGGTGACGGGCAATTTTTGCCATCAAATCCATAACCAGCTGGTTGTGGTCGTTGGCAAGATTGACCTCTTCAAAAATAGGTGCAAGCTCAAACTGATTTGGTGCTACCTCGTTGTGACGTGTCTTGCAAGGTATTCCAAGTTTATATGCCTCATTTTCAAAGTCTTGCATAAACATGGCTACACGTTCTGGAATCGATCCAAAGTAATGGTCTTCAAGTTGCTGATCTTTTGCTGAGGAGTGTCCCATCAGGGTACGGCCTGTAAGAATAAGGTCTGGTCGTGCATAATACAATGCTTCGTCAACTAGGAAGTATTCCTGTTCCCATCCAAGGTTGGCCTGGACCTGGGTTACATTTTTATCGAAGTACTGACAAACATCAACCGCTGCTTTATCGACAGCGTTCAAAGCTTTTAAAAGAGGTGCCTTATAGTCAAGGGCTTCACCTGTATATGAAATAAATACGGTTGGGATACAAAGTGTCGTGCCAACAATGAATGCAGGCGAAGAAACATCCCAGGCAGTATATCCGCGTGCTTCAAAAGTATTCCTGATACCGCCACTTGGGAATGACGAAGCGTCTGGTTCCTGTTGCGCTAGCAATTTGCCCGAGAAACTCTCAACTACGCCACCAAGTTCCGAATGGTCGATAAATGCATCATGTTTTTCTGCAGTACCATCGGTTAATGGATGGAACCAGTGGGTATAATGTGTTGCACCATTCTCCATGGCCCAGGCCTTCATTCCGATTGCAACCTGATCGGCAATCTTGCGGTCAATTGTCGTTCCATTGTCGATTGCGTCGCAAATTCCTTTGTACGATTCTTTCGACAAATACTTTTTCATTTTTGGACGATCAAAAACCAACATACCGTAGAAGTCGGATGTGAGGTTTGCCTCACGTTTTGAAGGGATCGGTTTTCTCGAATAGAGGACTTGAAGCGCATTAAATCTAAGTGTTGCCATAATAGTCGATATTTATTGTTAATAATACTTTCAATATTTTGAGCAAACATACAATATTTAAAATGACACCCCAAAATAAATTAATAAAAAACTGAAAAATATACATTAATTTAACGTATAACCCCTTAAAATATGAAATTCTGAGCTATTAATGACGATTTTTAAGGGTTGATCTCAAATAATTCCCATTTATTCCCATTTCGAACTATTATTTCAATTTAATTAGGATTCATTTTTTATAGGGGCGGACCTATGTGTCCGCCCTTAAAATTTGGATTCATATCAAAAAATTGACCAAGACCCGGGTTCAAATCAAAATCCTGTTTCTGATCAAAAGGGCGGACACGCAGGTCCGCCCCTACGATTCCGCCACATTTTCCTATCACAAATGAAATAAATTTGGTATATTTGTGAATAACCCTATTGTAAACAGAAACGTTTTAGGAAATTGAATTGGGATTACTAATTTAACAAAACAATAAAATGGCCTACGATCCAACAATACACCACCGACGAGCTATCCGGCTAAAAGGGTACGATTATTCACAGGAAGGTTTGTATTATGTCACTATTTGTGTCCAGAACAGGGATTATTTATTTGGTGGAATCATTGGGGAAATATTGGAACTACAACGAATGATGCCAAATGAGGCTGGGAATATGGTTGAGAGATGGTACCATGAATTGGAAAACAAATTCCCGGATATCGAATGTGGCCCGTATGTTGTCATGCCAAATCATTTTCATTGCATTATTGAAAATAACGGAAACAAATCATCCGTAGGGGCGGACCTATGTGTCCGCCCTCAAAATTTGAATTCCGATCAAAATTTGAATTCCGATCAAAATTCGTTTCTAAATCAAAATCCATATTCCAAAAAAAAGGGCGGACACGCAGGTCCGCCCCTACGGTTTCCAAATCAAAATTTGACAACGAATCCAGGTGACGAAACATTCTTAGGTGAAACATTTCTGGACGAACAAATGGGGGGCGAACACATAGGTTCGCCCCTACAGAATGTGGTTCAATGGTTTAAAACCATGTCAACCAATGAATATATCCGGGGTGTTAAAACCTTGGGATGGCAACGTTTTGAAGGCAAATTGTGGCAGCAGGGTTATTATGAACACATAGTTAGGAATCAAAAATCATTTGAAATCATCTCTGATTATATCCTTAACAATCCCCAAAATTGGGATTCCGATAAATTAAAATAATGTTGAACAAAACCTAAAATAGGCCAGTTTTAAATCAATGAGTTGCTTCTGATTATTTGCCATAATGATGATAAAACCTGACAATGGTCCTGATCCCATTATAAAAATTCTCAAGTGCAAAATTTTCGTTCGGGGAGTGGATTGCGTCTGATTCAAGTCCAAATCCCATTAAAATTGTTTTTATCCCCAATATTTCCTCAAATACCGAAATGATCGGGATACTCCCACCGCTCCTGACCGGAACAGGCTTTCTACCAAACACATCAACATAAGCCGATTCTGCGGCACGATAGGCAGGAAGATCGATTGGGCAAATATAACCCTGTCCACCATGCAGATAGGTCACCTCCACCTTGATTGCATCTGTGGCTACCGACTCAAAGTATTTTGTAAAAAGTTCGGCAATCTTGTTATGGTCCTGATTTGGTACAAGTCTGGAACTGATTTTTGCATAAGCTTTTGATGGGAGGACTGTTTTTGCACCTTGTCCCGAATATCCACCCCAGATTCCGCAAACATCAAACGTGGGCCTGATACCTGTGCGTTCCATGGTCGAAAATCC
>CAIYPA010000183.1 GCA_903927965.1 uncultured Bacteroidia bacterium
AACCCATGCCGTTCCATCGGAAAATAGCGAAACTAAATATAGGGTAGCCGGAACATTATTTGTAGTCCCGCCGACGAACAGCAGCCTCGCTATATTCTGTTTTTTAATAACTTACAAAATTTAAAATGCAACTTGGGTTAACATTTTGAACTTGCCGTCAATTCGCACAACCACCATTGGAAGAGTAGTGATAAATGGATCATCTTCGATAAAGGAAGAAAATTTGGGTTTCCGTGAAACTTTGCCTTTTACGGAAATAAATTTCACTGATCTGCCTTTCGTCGGTAACCCTGAAATTGCTGTCATTTTCCCGGTCGTATATGGTACCAGCATGTTTGTGAACCAATGAACTGACCGGAACACGCACATACAAAAGGTTATGCGTGCCATATTTTGTATCACGAACAGGTAATGCATATGGTGGATTCATTACCTCCGGGTTATTCAATGCAGTTACAATATATTGTTTTAGGTGCATTAGGTTTGCATTTTCAAGTCCTAAAACAACCCCGTCATCTGTGAGCATTGTTAAACGTATTAATAATATTTCGTTTAGTTATTTCTTTTTCTCCTGTTGAGTATATTTTACCGCTCGATACCTGATTTTGTAAGATCCTTGCTCATTGATTGTTTCAAAATAATGCACTATATTTGCCCCATCTTATTCCCGGTTGCCGCTGAAGAAATTCAAGCTTCCGGGTTTCGTTTTTTACCACTTCCCATACAATTGCAAATAATCATCACTTTTACATAAAGCACGCAGGTTTTGGGCTTACTTCTTCAATTTCTTTATTTCCCTGTCAAAATCCGATTCATATTCTTTGTCCTGAATTACACGGAATTTGTCGTATTCCATTTCGGCTTTTAGTCTGGCTTCGAGCATGGTTATTTTGCCTTTGTCGGTTAAAATGGGCGAATCGGATAATTCTAAAAATTTCACCAGAAAAACTTCCCAATCTTTCATGTTCATCACATTCCTGTTCATAGCCCTGCTTTCGGCCAAATCCAAATAAGCACTGACGATTCGTTCCAAATTTTTGATATGCTCTTCGTTTAAATAATTTTTAGCAACAACAACGTCGCTTTTAAATATTTTCCCTTTTGGGGCATGTTTCCAGGATTTTAAACCCATATACAACTTTGTGGCATCGGCTTTTGTATAAATAATCTCGGCAGCAGTCTTGCCTGTTATTGCCCAATGAAGTTTATTCTGAACGGAAGCGAAAAAGTGCTGTGTTATTTCTGCCAAACTATCATAATCGGCAGAGAGAGCATAAATGTCAGTAATTTTCTGATATAAGCGGCGTTCACTTAACCGGATTTCCCTAATCCGCTCGAGCATTTCGTTGAAGTAATCCTGCCCAAAGTGCTTCATTTGCTTCAGTCGCTCATCATCCATTGCAAAACCTTTGATGATGTACTCGTGCAATATTTCTGTTGCCCATTTTCTGAATTCAATGGCACGGTGCGAATTAACCCTATAGCCAACAGCCACAACAGCTTTCAGATTGTAATATCTAACATCCTTTTCCTGAGTTTTTCCTTCAATAGCACCATGCGGAGTGGTGTGTGCAAAATTTGCACATACCACTTCTTCCTGTAGCTCGCCCGATTCAAATATCTTTTTTAAATGTTTGGTTATTACACTTCTGTCTTTTTCGAAAAGCACAGATAGTGCCTTTTGTGTAACCCAAACTGTATCGTCTTTGAAAAATACATCGATGTTAACCTTGCCATCGACAGTTTGAAAAATTACAAAGTTCGAAAATTGCTGTAAGCTCGTTTCCTTATTTTCCATGGCTGCCTCCTTCTATTATTGCTATCTCATCATCCGTTAATTCATACAGCTTGTAAACCATCTCATCCAATTGCTTCTCTAAAACACTGGTGTCGGCTTTGGAATTTGCTGCTTTTGATGAAAGGATCTTATCAACAATCGTAATGAAGGGTTCTTGGTAAGTTGAAACAATATTAGGGATTGGCAATTCTTTAGCGTCATCAGGATAAAAATGTAGTGACTCTGAAAGGAAATTTAAAAAATACCAATTAATAATATTTGAATTCAAAATGCCTAATAAGAATAAGTAATTAAATTCAATAGCTCTCTGAATTTTCTCCTTAGTAAGATTTCTTCTCACAGAAACATGTGTAGCTTTTTTTAGCAAATCCCATTTTACACAATTTATTACAGTATGACTGTTGTAAAAGTTTTGCTTATCGAATGCGAATCTCAAGCGATCTTTAACAACATTTATAAAAAATATTTTTTCATTTTCAAATAGTTCTGTAAACATTGAATTGTAGTGTTCATCGGGTTTGTAGTCTAACCAACCAAATTGAGTGTATGAATAGCGGTCGATATTTTTACCTTCGATAAATGGCTTGAATCCCTTATTGAAATTTTGATGGATGTAATTCTCTTTGCCAATATTTTCAGTTTTATGATTTATTCTTGCTCCGTAAGCTATTAAACAAATCTCATCTAACCTAAGTGAATCCTTCCAAATTTTAGATTTTAAATTCAGTGAACTGGTAATATCCTTGGTTTCAAATCGATAATCTTTTAATCCTAAAAATAGGTTTTGATTAATATTTTTAACTATGAATGAGTTGTCAAAAAAATTAGTTTCGGATTTTGCAATTCTAATCGATGTTGTTTCCTTGTTTTTACAATTAACAACGCTCAAAATAACATTTTTAACAATGGCAGTTTCAAAAACATAATATTCGCTTGTATCTAAAATTTCTCTGACAAAGTATTTATCAATAAGCATTTTTCTTGATAATGAGCCATAGTTTTGATTTGTAAATGAATATGGAATAATATATGAGAAAACACCATTTTGTTTCAGAAGGTACATAGTTTTTTCGATAAAAGCTATATATATATCCGTTCTTCCTTTACAGGTTTCAAAGTGTTCAAAGAGATATTTTTTTGTACTTAATTCTAAATTTTCAACATTTACATACGGTGGATTTCCAATTACAATATCGAACCCTTTTTCCAACTCTTTCCCGAACATCCATTCGGGTTCAAACCAGTTGGCAAAATGGTTTTGGTCGTAGGGGTCGAAAGAGGCAATGTTTTCGGCTACGTGCAACACCGCATCCTTGTTTAGACCATTTTGCTTGATCCTTAGGTTGTTTTCGAGTTGTTTAATAAACTCTTTTTGTGCCTTAATTTTCTCTTGCCTTTTGTCTATTCTCTTGTACTCTTTTTCGCCAAACAAGTTAATCGTTTCGTGGATCTCAATGTTTTCGGGTTGCTGCTCTATTTTTTGTAATTTAAGAATCGCTTCTTCAATATCTATCAGGATTTTAGCGATTTCCTCTTCATTTCTTTCAACCAATAAGGTCTTAATTTTTTCCGACATCTCTTTCCGCAACTGTTTGTCGCGGCTTTGATATTGGAGCTTTACTTTTCGTGTTTTGGCATTGAAATAAAGGTGACGTACTTCCTTTAACTCCTCTTGTAAATCTTTAATCGGATTGTTTTCTGAAAATAAATCGGTGGTCGGAATCTCCAGGCCAATCAAAGTATTGGCTGCCACAAATTTTGTCTCAAGGTTGGGCAGACTGCGTATGCCCATGTTTTCTTTGCCCTCCTGCTTGTTCTGGTCAATAATCAATGAAATAAAGAACCGCAATTTGCTTATTTGTACAGCTATGGGTTGAATATCAACACCATAAATGCAGTTTTCAATCAGGAAAAGTTTTCGTGAATAGTCGTCAAAATTATATTCCCTGTTAAATATTTCATCCACCTCCTTTAGCCTTTCGTCAACTGCCTGTTCAGCCTTTTCCCGAACAGCCTTGTCGCTAAGCCCTTTAATTGCAATCTTGTCCTTTTCAAGTTCCTTTATTTGCTCTCCAATAATTTTTTCTTTCTGCCGAGCTTTCCATTTGGTATTATCGGCGTCAAGCTTTGTAAGGAGATGCACCATTTTATGTAAAACCCCCATTGGGAATGCACCGCTACCACAGGCCGGATCGAGCAACTTGCAATTGTTGATGGCTTGGATCAATATTTTCGTTTCCTTTTCGTTAAATGGGTTCTCATTTTCTGAATATGAAAACAAATCCCTCAACCGGTTTTCAAGATCGGGGAAATCGTTGCATTTTTGTTTCAGGTATTCCATCAGCGATTCGTCCACCATATAGTTCACAATTTCTCGTGGCGTATAAAAGCTGCCGGTTTGTTTACGTGCCGTGGTTTGTGTTTCGGGGTTATAGCTTGCCAATAAGTTCTCAAAAACTTTTCCCAAAAGTTCAGGGTCGAGGGCAATTTCTTCTTCTATCGGGGTGTTTTCAGCTACCGTAAATTTGTAACTTTCCAACAGCAACACAAGGCCTTTTACTTTCTTGATTATTAGTTTTTTAGCATCAGGATTATAGTATTTTGTCAAATCGACTTCCCGTTCTTCGCCAAAAAACAAAACGTCGGGTACGATGGCTTGTTTCTCTTTTCTTCTGGTGAAACCGTCAACGAAATAATCTTTTTTAGTTTCCTCGTCAGTTTTGTCGAGGCAATCAAATAAGCCACCGTTCAGAAAAGGTATTTCCTTGAACAGTTTTTCAATCTCCTTCACTTCAATTGAAAACTTATCGGGGTACCGGTACAAATTTCTTACCCCCTGGTCTCCTTTTTTAAATCCGCCATGAATTTCTACAAAGCCCCTATCAGCCATACGTTGATTCAATGTGCCGAAAAACAGGTTTTGTAAAATGGCATTGTAGTAATTTCCAGATTGTTCATCCCACGAAAAGTCCTTTAGAATCTTGACCAGAGAATCTTTCCGAAATAAATTTGCCGGCACTAATTTTTTCTCTTTGATAAACCAGATGAAGATCAACCTGGTAATTAACCGGATCAGGTTGGTGGCATTACGTAAATCTTTTTTCTTCTCAAGATCATCGGGGAACTGTACATTTTCCATTGCCCAGAAATACCAGTTTGCCAATTCCTGAAAGAATTTCTTGTTGAGGATGTTGACATCCAATACCTGTAACCAATGTTGGTGAAGTTGGTCGTAATTGTTTATGCCGACCGGTTTTACCAAATCCAATAAAATGCGTTCGTGGCCAGCGTGTGTAGTATCGGTATGGATATCACGAAGGATGATTACTTTCCCAGCCTTTTCGCCCTGCCGCCAGTTTTGTTTGTATTTAAACCGTTCGCTAATGGCAATCGAAATAATTGCTTCGGGTGATAGGTAGGCATTGTATTTAAGCAACAGGGCTACAGGCATTTTGTGGCTGATCCGGTTGAAAGCCCTTGTAAGTTCCGAAATCTCGGCCCGTGTGGGTTGTTTGCTCAACTCCAGGGCAAAAAACATCAGTCCTTCATACGATTTGTCGGCCAACTGCAATGCGTTCTTGTAAGAATAACTTTCGTCGAACAGCCCTGTTGCACGAAAAACACTATCATCAATAATACCAATGAAATAGGCTTTGGCGATGGCTGCAAAAATTTCGGTTTCCCTGAAAAAATCTCCCAACAAATCGCGAATAGGCAATTGTTCCCGGGTATTTGAATTAAGCTTTATTCCCAGTTGGTTGAACAAGTTGGTAGAAGCCTCAAAAAGTTGGGTCGAGTTAAATATGGATAAATTCATGTTCTACTTGTTAGAGATAATGAACCAGTTAATCAAATCAAAATTCTCAATTTTAAATTTATCTTCCAGTTTCTTTCGCTCTGGAGATAATATCTGCGGGGCCACAAGACCTGAAAATAAATCCTGGATCTGCTTTATTGCAACAGGAGCAGTCTGTGCTTTCACCCAATTCTTTATTGATGCTGAAAGCTTTTCGAGAACCTGCTTGTCACCTTTCTCGATGTTTGGCGGGACAAGGCGATTTTCCATCTTATGGTTGCGTAAAAATGAAAGTATTTCCTGGTTGTTTTTCAATACCATAGCTGCGGCATTACTATCATCGCTAAACGGTTGATGCAATAGATAAATTTCATCATAAATATGGTTGGTACTCTCATCAGGCTTTCCCGGATAACCCAATACCGCTATAATGCTATCAGGCATTGTATTCCATTTTGTAGTTGGACGGAATTTAAAACCGGTAAAAACGCCGTTTGGCATCTTCTTAAAAAATTCCTCGTCCTGTTTAAAGAACTCAAATAATTCCTGACGAAACTGCTCAAGTGTTAAATCATTCAATCCAAGCGTTTTATCACTTGTTTCAATATCATCCCATGTAATCTGTAATTGACGGAGCATTTTTTCGGCCTGTTTTGGCAACAATGAATTTTCCTCCACCATCTTTTCAAATTCGGGCGTGAGTTTATCATCCAACTCTGTGCCTACCACGCTCATTAAAGCCATCCGTTCTTCTACCCTTTTTTTGAGCCTCAGATAATCTTCGTAGTTTTTGCCGGGCCAAAAATTTATTCCTTTGATTATTTTATTGATTGACCCCAACCGGTCGATCCGCCCCATGCGCTGGATCAAACGGACAGGATTCCAGTGTATATCGTAATTAACAAGACAATCGCAATCCTGCAAATTTTGTCCTTCGCTTAAGCAGTCTGTTGCAATTAAAACGTCAACAGGGTTTGCAATCTTTTTTTGCGTCGTGGCGTCATAGTCTTTTATCAGTTGAAGCCATTTATCAAACGGAACCTTCCATTTCAGACCTTCACAATAATCATTTGTAAGATTGGCTTCGTACAGGTCGCTCCAATCCTTTTCGTTGTAGAGCTTTGTATATGGCGCAAAACGTTCCAGGATTTCTTCAAATTTTACTCCCGAATAACCATCATATGTTTGGCTGATTGAACCAGAAATATAGGCAAGATTTGCTATATTGCGTTTGCCCAATTCGCGATACAAATACTCAGAAGTGTCGCGGAATACGGTGAAAATCAGAACCTTTTTGTTGGGTGAATTTTCCTGTTTGGACTTTATATGATAAATTAGCATGTTTAGTTTTTCATCCTCGGCGGTTCCTGCTGCAAAATCGGTTTCAAATTTTGATAAATTAGTTTGCAAGACTTTCAGTTTAGCAATATCAGCCTCCAAGTGCTTTTTGAAAATGTTAATGTTTGATATAGAGGATAATGGGATTGGATTTTTCTTTCCTAATGTAATTGGTGGTTCCTCAAGATTTGAATTGTCGTTTTCAGAAGCTGAATCCTCCAACTCATCCAATTGTTCTTCTGTCAGATCATCTTCTATTACTGTGTCTATTTTATTGCCAATGAACAAATTAACCTTATTTAAAGCGTTGATATGATGGTTCAGGATATTTGAGACTGTACTCTTGAACGAAAACCAACTCGATTCGAGCCGTTTCATCAACAGGATATACATCATCTTAACCAAAAACTTTTCACGTTGTTTTGGGTTTTCCAGTACACTTTCAATCTTTAGGTCGGTAATGTATTCCGATGGCCTGTACGCGGTCAGGTTCACCCTTAGGGCTTTCAGTATATCGTCAAATGATTTAAGGTCTCCAAAATTCTCGGGTGTAATGTATTCGTTTACAGGTATGTCCTTTTTGGGAAAATTCATTGTACCGTATTCATCCTCAATCAGTTTACGGGTTCTGGCTACAATCAAGGCATCGGTTAGGTCAAAGAATTTTTGCGGTAGCATTGAAATGAAATCGGAAATCTTCTTGTTATCAAATTCACTCCAATCATTAAAATCCTTTTGAGCCGTTCTGAATATGTTCTCCAAACTAGGTATTTCCAATTCTGTTTCCACAAACCCACTGTCA
This sequence comes from uncultured Bacteroidia bacterium, assembly GCA_903927965.1. GTDB lineage: Bacteria > Bacteroidota > Bacteroidia > Bacteroidales > Prolixibacteraceae > JAAFHB01. Next base: position 7,735 of record CAIYPA010000183.1, read on the forward strand.
ACACCTTTGGTCATCAGTTTGAATTGGTTACGGATGTCGATTAATTTATTGTTGATGGGTGTTGCAGACAAATGAAGTACTTTCACTTCACGGTTTGTTCTGTTTGGCATTAGCACATTGTCAACCAGAAATTTGTAACGGGAGGATTTATCGTTTCTTAAATTATGGCTCTCATCAATAACAAGTAGCAACTTTTGTTTCCGTTGCATTTTAATAAGCGGAAAGTCAGGATAACTCGATGTTAGCCTTTCATCCTGTAGATCGGTATGATTTCGTACATAATATTCAATTTCGTCCCTCTCAAATCGTGAACCTCTACCACACTGATACTGTTCCCAGTTGTGCCGCAATTTCTTTGGACAGAACAAAACAACTGTGTAGCCCTTGTTCTCAAAATATTTCATCACTGCCAAAGCGGTCCAGGTTTTACCCAAACCAACTGCATCGGCTAAGATTGCTCCGTTGTACTTCTGGAGCATCTTAATTAAACTGAGCGCCCCTTTTTGCTGATAAGGGAAGAGTGTTCGGTAAATTGTTGTTTCCTCTAAATGTGCAATTTCCCTTTTGAATTCCGCATCACTTGTCAGGGAAAGCAAATCCTCTTTGAATAACTCATAAAGCACCTTGTAGTAAAGTTGATAAGGTGTATATTCTTTGAAAAGATTTTTAATCAGCTCAATGATGTGTTCTTTTACTCCAACTTTGGATTTATCGGGAAGTTCTACCTTGTCAATTGCAACATCATCCCATTGTTTTTTGAACCAACTTTTTAATTCTTTGTAATCGTTGTCGTTACCGGTGTCGGCAGTGTTAAGTTCGACATTGCCACTTTCTTTAATTCCTAAACCTGCATCTGTCAGGTTGGAACTTCCAATGATGTAGAAATTATTTCGTGCTTCTTTTTCATTATATATATACGCCTTCGCATGGCAAAAACTTCGTTGGATGTTTTTAACTGCCACTTTATCCTGTTGCAAAAACAGGACTGCTTTTTGTGCTGACACGCTCAATGAAAGGGTGTTGTCAATGCCAGCGTTGCCGTTAAGCAAGTCAATAATTTTGTTCACCTGCGAATCGTCTTGCAAAAGGTTTCCCAAGATCATCCTGAACTTTCCTGGGCCGTTTATTTCGTCATACATCAAGGCCAAAGCATTAACAGAAAAATAGCCGGTAACAAGGTCGAATTCACCTTGTCCTGTGTAGTTCTTTATAAAATCAAAAACCTTGTAGTAATCGTTATCCTCAGATTTTGTCTTATTGTCTAAAAGCATTTTTGGCGGTTAAAATATTAGGCTTTAAATATCGGTAAAAAAAGGATACGAAGAGACACTATAATGAAATCGTTGAATAGTGGTTTTACCAGTTCAAGTTGCACCGTTAATATATTCTCATATAAGTATCTGTAGGTATGTGCAATGTAGGAATTTGATACAATCTTTGGACAATAAGAATTAAACCACTGAGGTAAATCCATTTCCAAAATAGTGAAGGATAGCCTGTGTATTCATTTCAATTTCAATCTCATACAGCTCTTGCAATACAGCCGGGATTTCATCGCCGTTGGTTCGCATCGCGATTTTACTAAGTCCGCAATATCGTAAACCATCAATGCACTTCCATGCCTGATCAGCAACATTTTATTGTAAATTGACGGGTGCGCCCAGTGTGGCCCTTCGCCACCTACTACCTGAAATGTGCTGATAATATTCAAGTCGCCAGTATCGGGTTTCACCAGGGCAACATGTCCGCCTTTTTCTTCATAAAAGTACAACATGCCATCGGCCGAAATAACAGATCCTTTGGTGAACCATTCTTTCTCCCAGTTAGTTGTACCAGTTTTCCAATCAACCGAAGCCCATTTTCCCCTGGTATTGTCAATCATTGTTGAGCCATAGATTGCCCCGTTAACCAGGACCAAACCACCATGGTGCGTATCGAGGACATCGTTTTTCCATTTCAGCGAAATCGATTTTCCATCATCGGAAATATGAAAAAGCATGCCAGGTTGTTCGTTGCCATAGGTAATAAAAATGTCACCATTGCAGAAAAGGGGCGTGTTTGCCGCTTCGCCTATCCCATTCTTTTTTATAGTATGAAACTGAATGGTATTGTAACTCCAAAGGATATCTCCATTACTTGCATCTATCCCGATAAGATCGTTGGAAGTTTGTACCAGCACGATCTTCATTCCGGCCCATTCGACCAAAGAGGATGAAGCATACGATTTGCTGCCACCCATACTTTTGCTTTTCCAAAGCAATTCACCCGTTTTTTTGTGGTAAGCAACAAGGGTAGTTTTATCGCCACCGGTCACGTATAGAGCAGCCTCGTCGGTTAAAAGTACCGACTCCACATTTCCCCAGTACATATTTTTACCCTCAAATTCCTTTAACGGCTCTTTTCTCCAGATTTCTTCGCCCCCGTTTGTACTCAGGCAAACCAGGTCACCCATCCCACCAATCAGGTAAATCCGGTCATTTTCGATGGTTGGGGTTCCCCGCGATTCAGGATATGTTTTAATCCACGCGTGACTGTATGTTTTTTCCCAAAGCAACTTTCCCTCCAGATCAAAGGCTGAAACAACATCCAGTGTATCGGATTTAAGACCTGTAATATAGATTACATTTTTATAGACTATGGGCTGTGACAATCCTTTCCCGATGGTTTCAATTTTCAATTTTAATGTGGGCCCTTCGGCTGGCCATATTTTCAGTAGCCCCGTTTCGGGATAAATGCCATCGTGGGCAGGGCCCATCCACTGCGAAATTTTGTTGTCCGGACTCAACAGATATACCAGGAATGGGATTGAAAGAAGTATGGACAGCTTCATTTCAATGCTTTGATGAGGATATTCCGATACTCCATTTTTCCGCGATCGGCTTCTAGTCCAATCGGACCGGTGACCGGAATTTTGAGCGCGTCTTCGAGTAATTCCCCGTTACAGGTGCAATGGGCGATGTTGTCCTTTACAACAACCTCAATTTTATTCCAATCCTGGGGTTTATAGTTCTTAAGGGATTTGTATGGACCTGCTACAAGGTAATCGCGGCATTGCAATTGTGTCCCCCGCAAGAAAATGCCACTATCAGCATTCACCCCTGCACGGAATTCTAAAGTAAAAGAGAAATCGCCCTTGTAGTCCATTGTTGTCCAAATAGTTGCAAAATGCGGACCTTTAGCCGCGTCCCAAGGATTTACTGTAAGAACGCCATCACGCCCGGTAAAGCGACCATCTTTTGACTCATTTTTACCATCGAACTTCTCAAAAAGGGTTTCCTCCCCTTTCCTGGTGCGGTAACACCAACCTGTTAAATCTTTGCCATTGAACGGGCTCTTAAACCTGGTGGTCAGGCGAGCAATTTTTTTTCCTGCCAAAGGAAATAACGTAGTCTCTGTTTTACTAAGCAAATCCGCTGGTTTAGGAAAATCAACCGGATTAATTTCAATGGGCCCGAGATGTCCAAATCCTACAGCCTTACATAGATTTTCTGTGGGGATCAACAGCAATATCAAAACCATGTATCGAAGATTGCGCAGGTATTTCATTTCAAACTTGGGCATGTGATTGAGCTTAAATTGTGAGTTAATGTGAAGTTTCCGGGACAAAAATAGCGGAATATTCAAAGGGACAACCGTTAATCAAATAAAAGTTTTTACTTCAGTTTCTGGATTTGATTCTTAAAATATGCACCAACAAACAAATCCAGCCAGCAACCAATGATAAACCTCCTATCGGGACAATCATCCCAAGTGCCTTTATTCCTGTGATCGCCAATAAATACAGAAACCCTGAAAAGATTGCAGTGCCGGCTATGAAAAGACAACCGGACCATTTTAGTAGCCTGGAGTGGTGTTGACTCCCCAGAATTCCTACTGCCAATAGTGCAAACGTATGATAAAATTGATATTGAACAGCTGTTTTGAATACCTCAAGCATCTCAGGGGTAATCATATGTTTGAGCAGGTGAGCACCAAAGGCTCCAAGCAGTACAGCCAAGGCCCCACTTATGGCCGCTATAGCTAAAAATAATCTCATACTATTCGATTTTGATTCAATATGTAACTACAAATAAAGGGGTAAGATGGTTGATCATCTTACCCCTTAAAAATCGGATTTGTTGCTAATGGAATTTCCGAGACCATTGATCTGCAGATTGAATCTTATTGCCAACCGCCCCCCAATGCTTTGTAAACATTGGTTACCGAATTGAACTGTTGTTTCTTAGCTTCGATCAACTCCAACTTGGCCCCTAAGGCATCGCGCTGAGCCATCAAAACCTCCAAATAGTTTGCCCTGGCAGATTTAAACAGGTCGATTGATACTTCAACGGCTTTGGCCAGTGCTGCGGCTTCTTTGGATTTCAAGTTGAAGGTCTGTTCCGAATGCCTGATGTTCGACAGCTCGTTTGACACTTCAACGAATCCATTTAGGATCGTTCTCTGGTAGCTAAACAATGCCTCCAGCTGGTAGGCATTTGCCGTATTAAACTCAGCTTTCACAGCACTTCTGTTAACCAATGGTACCGCCAGATCACCGATTACAGAATAGATGAGAGACTGTGGTGATGTAAACAGATAGGAAGTTTTAAATGCCTGGAATCCAAGGGATCCGGTAAGGTTCAGCGAAGGATAAAACGCTGCCTGTGCAGCCTTTACATCACACTTGGTGGCCAATAACTCCTGTTCTGCCTGTTTGATATCGGGTCTGTTGTGCAACAGTTGAGCCGGAATGCCGATGTTGATTGAATTGGGTATCTGTGCTGTAAAAGTGGCCTGATCGCGAACAATCTTTTGTGGGAACCGGCCAAGAAGGGCATTCAACTTGTTTTCATTCTCGGCTATTTGCTGAAGCAAATCAAGCTCCTGGCTTTGCGAATGATAGAGCTGTGCCTCGAACTGTTTTACCGCCAATTCATTGGCTACTGCAGCTTCTTTCTGAATTTTGACGATTTCAAGGCCATTTTTCTGCAGTTGGATGGTCTGTCTGATGAGTTCCAACTCGCTATCCAGTGCCAATAATTCATAATAGGTATTGGCCACTTCCGCAACCAGATTGGTAATTACAAAGTTTTTCCCCTCGATACTCCCCAGGTATCTGGCAACAGCTGCTTTTTTGGAGTTGCGGAGTTTTCCCCAGATATCGGCTTCCCAACTCGTTTGCAAACCCAGCATATAATCATTGAGCGGACTGGGAACAAGTCTTCCGGGGGTAATGTCTGCAGAGGCATCACCGGCACCCTCCGAAGTATAATGGCCAACCTTGGTGGTTCCTGCAGATCCTACCCCGGCAAGGGTTGGGAGCATTTGTCCGTTCTTGAGCCGCACATTGTTTTTTGCCACCTCAATCTCCTGAAATGTCACCATCAGATCGAAGTTCTTGCTGATGGCTGTATCTATCAGGGAAATGAGGTTTTGATCCTTAAAAAAATCGCGCCACTTTACCTGTGCCGAATTTATGGTGTCCTTTTGGTCGGTATAAGACTGAGGGATAACCTGGCTATTTGTACCTTGCACCCCGGACGGGGTTTTACAACTGCTAAAAAAAATGCAGACTAATAAAATCCCCAGGGGGCTCCATGTTTTGATTCTCCTCATTGTATTATTTTTCTTCAGTTAAAGGGCTCTCGTCTTCGTCTTCAACAATCGGATGTTTCTCAGAAATAGTTCCGAATATGTAGTATAATCCAGGCACAATAAGTACCCCAAATACAGTTCCAAACAACATTCCACCGGCTGCTGCAGCTCCAATGGTCCTATTGCCAATCGAGCCGGGTCCTGTTGCAATGACCAAGGGTATTAACCCGGCAATAAAAGCAAAGGATGTCATTAAGATTGGCCGGAGCCTGACGGCACCTCCTGAAATTGCTGCTTCGAAGACCGATTGTCCTGCACTGTGTTTTTGTACGGCAAACTCGACAATCAAAACGGCATTTTTGCCCAAAAGTCCAATCAACATCACCATCGCCACCTGCGCATAAATATTGTTTTCAAGACCCAGGATCGACAGAAAGAAAAATGCTCCAAAAATACCGGTGGGTAAAGAGAGGATGATTGGAAGTGGCAAGATAAAACTTTCGTATTGTGCGGCTAAGAGCAGATACACGAAGGTCATACATATCAAGAAGATATAAATTGCCTCGTTTCCTCTGCCCACTTCATCTTTGGATATTCCGGCCCAGTCGATGGCAAAACCACGGGGCAATTTCTCTTTGGCTACCGCAATAATCGCATCAATGGCACTTCCGCTACTGTAACCTGGAGCAGCACCGCCACTGATCTCAGAGGAATTGTACAGGTTATGTCTGGTAATCTCTTCGAGACCATATACCTTCTCAACTGTCATAAAGGCAGAGTAAGGGACCATTTCACCCCGTTCGTTTTTCACATACAATTTCAGGATGTCTTGTGGTTGAGCCCTGTATTGGGGCAAAGCTTGCACCATCACCTTGTATTGATGATCAAATTTTATAAAGTTAGTGGCATATTCACTCCCGATGAGGGTCGAAAGGTTACTCATCGCATTGTCAATCGTTACCCCTTTCTGCATGGCTTTGTCGTTGTCAACATGCAACATATATTGTGGAAAGCTGGCATCATAAAAGGTAAATGCGGAGGTCAGCTCCGGTCTCTTATTCAACTCATTGGTGAACTGCTTGCTCACCGTCTCCATTTTCTTGTAATCACCACTTCCCGTTACATCCAAAAGCCGTAGCTCAAAACCTCCTGCGGCCCCATAGCCCGGTACTGCCGGTGGTGGGAAGAATTCAATGGTTGCTCCTTTGATGTTTTTGGTCTTCTCACCCAACTCTTTCATCACCTCTTCAACCGAATGTTTCCGTTCTCCCCAACTCTTCAGGTTAATCAGGCAGGTTCCTGAACAGGCTTCTGTTCCTTCCGAAAGAATTTCAAATCCGGCTATTGTCGAAACGGACTGAATATCCTCTAACCCATTGGCCACTTTTTGAATTTCTCCAAGGACAGCATCGGTTCGCTCTATGGTCGAGCCCGCAGGTGTCAGGATAATCGCATAAAATACCCCCTGATCCTCATTAGGTATAAACCCTGAAGGAATTTTGAAACTTAAACCCCAGGTGGCCAGGCAGAAGACCAACAAGGCAATCACGGTAAGTACTCTTCGGTTTACGATGGCAGACAACACCGATTTATAGCTTCCTTGAAGCCGGTTAAACCGTTGGTTAAACCGCTCCAATTGCAACGTCAGCCAACTTTCATTTCCCTTAAAACTATGCTTGTCTTTTAGAATGGCTGCACACAAAGCCGGAGTCAAGGTTAAAGCGACAACTCCTGATAAAATGATGGAGGTCACCATTGTGATGGAGAACTGCCGATAGAAGACTCCAACCGGACCCGACATAAAGGAAACCGGTATAAATACTGCCGCCATGACCAGTGTAATGGCGATAATCGCCCCGCTGATTTCTGACATCGCGACTTCAGTAGCGTGTTTAGGCCCGAGGTTTTTTTCTTCCATCTTGGCATGTACCGCCTCAACGACAACGATTGCGTTATCAACTACGATCCCGATGGCCAATACCAAGGCAAAAAGGGTGATCAAATTTAAAGTGATACCAAAAAACTGCATAAAGAAGAATGTTCCAATCAGGGATACCGGGACGGCAATAGCCGGAATGATTGTGGAACGCCAATCGCCCAGGAACACAAACACTACCAGGCTTACCAGGATAAATGCTTCAATAAGGGTGTGAATAACCTTCTCCATGGATGCATCAAGGAATTTCGATACATCATAACTGATCTCATAATCCATCCCCTTTGGAAAAGAGGCTTCCTTTATTTCGGACATCCTTTCCTTGATCTTGCTGATTACGGCACTTGCATTGCTTCCATAGGATTGTTTGATCATGATGGAAGCCGATGGTTTTCCATTCAATTTGGAATAAAGATCGTAATAGGTACTCCCAAATTCAACATCGGCCACATCCTTGATCCGAATGATTTGTCCATCAGGACTGGATCTCAGTATGATATTCTTGTACCCTTCTTCGTTGCTGAATTTTCCGGGATATTTAAAGACATATTCATAGGTCTGGGATTTCTTTCCGGAACTTTCGCCCGTCTTTCCAGGTGCCGCTTCAAGGTTTTGTTCATCCAGGGCCTTTAGGACCTCATCCGCTGAGATTGAATAGGCCAACATCCGATCCGGTTTCAGCCAAATTCTCATGGCATATTCCCGGTCTCCAAGAATATCGGCAAAGCCCACACCATCAATTCGTTTGATATCTTCCAGAATATTAATATCGGCAAAATTGTAAAGGAATTTAATATCTAAATCAGGGTCTTTGCTGTAAACGTTAACATACATCAACATATTTGACTCTTCCCGCGTGATCTTGACCCCCTCTTTTACGACTTCCGGAGGCAACTTGTTGAGTACAGCGGCTACCCGATTTTGAACATTAACTGCAGCGATATTCGGATCTGTGCCCAATTCAAAAACGACCTGAATAGAGCAAACTCCATCGTTTCCGGCGTCCGAAGCAATGTATTTCATACCTGAAACCCCATTGATAGCCCGCTCCAGGGGAATGACAACCGCTTTGATCATAAGTTCACCATTTGCTCCGGGATATTCTGCAGCAACATTCACTTTAGGAGGGGAGATGGAGGGAAACTGAGTGACAGGCAACCTGGTAATTGCCAGTGCACCTAATAATGTAATGATCAATGAAATAACAATAGACAGTACCGGTCTATGAATGAATTTATCGAACATATGATTTACCTTGAATAATAGAATAACAATTAATTAGCCGCTGATGCGATGGCCTGCTTTGCCGGGATAAGGACACTTTGTATCTTTTCATCCTCCTTTACATTTTGAATTCCTTCCAGAAGAAACGTATCGCTCTCCGAAAGTCCGCTTTCAATTACATAAAGATTCGAGATTTTCTGCCTGATCGAAATATTTCTGGCTTGAACCACATTATTTTTATCCACCACATACACATAAATTCGATCCTGCACTTCAAAGGTTGATTTCTGCGGAATAATCAAGGCGTTTTTAAGGTCAGTTTTCAGTTGAACTTTGCCCGTTTCACCTTGTTTTAAAAGCAGATTAGGGTTTGGGAACTTTGCCCTCAAAGCAATGCTTCCCGTGTTTTTATCAAATTCACCAGCTACAGTTTCGATAATCCCGGGATAAGGATGAAGTTGATTATTGGCCAATATCAGGGAGGCAATATTTTTCCCCTTATCGATTGTCCGGGATTGATAGTTCAGGTATTCTGTTTCAGAAAAGTTAAAGTATGCAAATACTTCTTTATTATCTGAAAGTGTAGTCAACAAGGTCCCCTCATCGATCAAGCTGCCCACTTTAAATTTCAGACGATCGATTGTCCCGCTAAAGGGGGCTGTAACTTTGGTATAAGATACATATAACTCGGCCAGACCCTCCTCCGCTTTGGCTTCCTCCAATTTAGCCTCTGCTACATCGAGTTCCGTTTGGGAAACAATATTCTTTTCCGTTAGCTTTTTGACATTTTGCATCTCAAGTTCTGCCGTCTTTCGGTTTGCTTTGGTCTTCAATAATTCAGCTTCATATTCTTTAGGCCGGATGGTAAAAAGGATCTGGCCTGCTTTTACGAGCTGCCCTTCATCGGCATGAATGGACTCAATGTATCCTTTTACCTTTGCGCGGATCTCGATATTCTGAAGTGATTGGATCTCAGCTACATATTCTTTTGTGAAAGAGGTATCAATAACCAGCGGTGTTGTGACGGGATATTTTCCGGCCTCACTTTTTTGCTCCTGTTTGGAATGGCAAGCCGAGATGCTTACAAACATGATGAGGCATAACTGTAAAACTATTCGATTCATTTGATTATAATTTGATTTAAAAGGCCAATGTAATGGAGAAAAGTACCTTTTTCCCTTGACGCCAAAGATATTCATATATTTAGATACAAGGAAATATTTAACATTTTTTCAATCCCATTTCAAATTATTAAGATCAACATAAACTTATAAAGTATTGATATATTTATGATTACAGTTGGCTTCAAGATTGTCAATGCAGATGGCCAACATTTAATTAAGACTGTATTACACGTATCCCATGGATTCCATCTATGGCTATTCAAATTCGATCCCATTGGAATCAATGGGCAAGAAGGTTTTAAACAAAAGATTTTTCTTTAACCTTATCTTCTACCGTTAAAATAATCTTTCCCCCAAAATGGCTTCAATTTTGGACAAAGTTTTTATGGTGAAGTTGTGAGTTCCTGTCATACATTTACTTATCTCGCTTTCGCCTTTAACTAATAATCTAGCCAGGTCTTTTTGCTCTTTGTTAATCGGATAATCGACGATCAAGGTTTCAAGTCCATTTTCGTGCGTGTTGGTAGGCATGGTTTGTTATTTTAAAGGTATTCGAAATGTATTTTAAGGTTCAAAAAGTAACTAGCAAGTAACTAGCAAGTAACTAGGAAATAAAAAATGAGTAACTTGCAAATGGTTTATTCTTCGCTCGGTTCAATAATTTCCCTTCCTGATTTTGAGAGTACATATTGCTGACCTCGAACATCTGATTTCCAGGGCTTTGTAAAGATTATCCTTTTAGCTTCAATTAAAGGCTGAATATATTTGAAGCAGTTTTATGTTTGGTTGCTTTGGCCTAAAAATGTCAATATTTCTTCACGACTTTTGGAAGTTTTAAAAAATTCCAGCGTAGCTATTTGCCTTTTTGATTTTAATTGAATATTCCGTTTAATTTCATTACAATTTCATGCAGTAGTTGATTATCAATTATATAATTAAGAATTCAATTTAAATCTATAATTAAACCACCGAGGTAAATTCATTTCCAATTTTAAGAATACCTTCGATAATCTTTTGCCTTTGGGCAGGACGCAGGGTTCTATGTCCAGTGGCATAATGCCCCAACTGCCTCTCGTTTATTCCGGTAACACGTGAAAGGGTCGAACGCGTAAGGACTCCTTCAAAATAGTGAAGCAGAGCCTGCGTATTCAATTCAAATTTAAGCTCATAAGGCTCTTGTAATACCTCCGGGATTTCATCGCCGTCGGTTCGCATCGCATTCAGGTGCCACTCCAATGATTCAGTATATGCTTTTTTAACGCCATCCAATGTTTTATGAGTTGCCACACAACCCATAACCTCTTCACTGCAAGCCCCATAATTATCCATCCAACTTACCTGTACCTTAAGTTTTCTCACTTTTGAAATTGTTTAACTATTAAAAGACAGTAGACATACTATCAATATTAGGGTTTTCCAAAATATTCCAAAGACCATTGTGTTGTTTTAAATGTTAATTTGGACAAATCTTGGACAAATCTTGGACAATTAATAAAATTATAACAATCTATATTTCAATTGTTTGAAAATTTTAAAAACTTCATTTGTGCCAAACTTGGACAAAAACTTGGACAATTAGATTATTTCACCTCTTTTCTTTAATTCTTCAAACCCAATTTTCATCGCTTTGTCGATAATTACCCGCCTTTCACGGTAATCATCACTAAGAAAGTAATGAGTGCCACTGCCAATACCTGTAGAGTTTAGCAATTTTGATTCCAGCATTTTTTCAATAAAATATTTAATTTTCCTTCGTGTGATATGACCTTCAAAAAGCTTAACGAAATCGCCCATTTTAGCTTTATGGTGTTTTTCCAAATACATCTGAATAATAGAAAACGCCTGATTTGCATCCCAGTCGGTAAGTTTTGAATATTCAACTTTCTTATCTGCGAACTCATAATAGTCCTTGCAAAGAATATAGGCCTGACCTTTTGTTTTTCCAATTGATTCAATAAGAAACCTTTCCTTAAGTTTCTCAACTATCGCCTTGTCAAGTCCATTCTTATCATTACCTTTTCGTATCTTATTTAGTATTACGATCTCAAAAACGGAAAGTTTGTTTTCATCTGATAATGAGTCCTGTACCGTTTTAATAAACAGCGCGAATGCCTTATCTTCAATCTCGGCTGATAAAGAGAGTGTTACGGTAAAATCATCACTTTTGGAATAATCAGGATCAGGTTTTCCTTCTGATAATGTATGCAAAAAAATCCTATCAATACCTTGACCCGATCTTTCAACCAAGCCGGTCTTAGACAATACATCGGCTAAAAGTCGGTTTCGTGGCGTACTGGGCACTGTAAGCAAATTTTGCAACGAAACACCATGCGGAAACCCCCCCATACTTGTTATGACCATTTTGAGCGGAAATTGTTTTATTACAGTTTCGCTCAGACGTTTATAGTCCCTATGTGCAACAGCATTGTTGAGTGACTCTCTTATTACTTCTTCATTAAACAAAGGAATCTCAAAAGTATTAAATATTCCCTCGCGCACAGGTATTGAACCATTTCTTACATTAATTAAATCCCATAATTTTTCAATCATTACAAAGAATGGTTGCTGAAATTTAACTCTTTTATCAAAATGGATTTGAGATTCATTTGTACGATATTCATGCATTATGGCAGCTTGTGGTAACCTTTCTTTGATCACATGTTCTTTCCCCAAAAGAATTAAGGAGGCATTGGTAAGTTTACCATTTTTCATCAAGTCTAAGTCGGTAAGCACTTGCTCATTGGATAAAGCTTTAAAACCAGGATTCCTTTGTTTGATCGCATACTTATCCTTCATGATCTCGATAGCCATTTCATCAAGATCCTCAATTGACAATCCCGGACAAATTTGCTGAGAGAAATCCGGCTCCTGCTCTTGGATAATTTTCAGATAGACTTCTTCGGACATAGGTTTTAGTTCTTCGCCAATACGCATTAAAGCCACATCTTCGAATTTGAAAACTCTGCCGATAGGCCTGGCATCAACATCAATAACAAGAACGCGTTTACCATCCTCATATAACTCATAAATATCAGTACGTATGCCAGTATCACTATAAATTTTCGCTGCCAAATCACCAATAGTACCCTCAGATTGTTTCGTGCCAATCACCATATGCGGATAATTATCCTCCATGCCAATCACAAGCGAACCGCCATCTTCATTACATAAAGCCGTAATATAACCTAGGATACAACGCCTCCTATCTTTAGGCTCGGCCCTGCTTCCACCGTTATAGGCAATATTGCCACCTTCTCCTTTTTTGAATTCGACCTTGTCTTCCGACTCCTTCATTAACCTAAGTTGCTCAATTGTTTTTCTCATAGATATAACTTTCTACTTGGACCGATACCGATTCTGGAACAATCTTTCTTACTTTGAAATTCAATACAACAATACACAAAACTAATCGTAATTTTATTGTTTTAAATGTTAATTTGGACAAAATCTTGGACAATTAGATCGACTTTATATAGCTATATATTAATGTATTACATTTTGAAATATTGAATTTTGGACAAAAAGCCATAATTTTTTGGACAATTTAATTTTACGCTAAGACAATCTTAAACCAATATTTCTTCAACCAAATCCTTCCAAATTACAAACCCTTTCCGTTCGTCTGAATAGTCGTGCAAAATACGTGTAAAATTTTGTGGCAACGTTTCCAGAAATGCCTGTCTGCCAGCGTTCCTTATGATACTAATATCGAGGTCGATTTCCTTTAGTTTATTACGCAATAAGCCAATGTCTTTGTCGGTATGCCAAATATAAGTGGCTTCTTCGGTATCAAGGGTTTCCATTACAACATGAAACTGCTCTGGACCTGTCAAAAGGAACACAAACGAAAACGGACTTAATACAAAACGAAGTTTAAGAATACTATGTGCGTGTTTATTAGCTAGATATCTAATTTATCGGTAGTGACGCAATCCTTTATTTCTTAAAATGTTTTCAAGAAATTCATCCTCCGAATCAAAGAGCTGTCCACAACTGCTGTTCAGAGCTTGTAATTGATTGATGTCGAGCAGATTATTTTGGGATTTTAGAATGGGTCCTTTTCCTAAAAAAGTTTTTGTAACAAACTTAAATTTTACGCTCTCAATTACTTCCCGATTTAATTTGCACAAATCAAGCGAATGAGCCATCTGCGAAATAAGTTGATCATTTGTGAATTCGGCAAACAAATCAATCTTAACCTGTTTTAAATTAAGAACCTTTGAAAAATAGGGTTTCAAGACATCAAAATCAGGCCTGATAGTATCATTCTCAATCTCAAATTCAACCTCCTTGTTGATATCCTTGATTAAATATCGAAGGGCAAATGAACCATACCTGAATTCAATTTGATCCAAGGGCAGCTTTACTTGTTGCTCAAATGTATAAGCCTTTTCTATATTTGCATTTTCAAATTGTGGTTCATCAAACAATGTCGCCTCTTTTTCCAATTTCCGATAATAGGTGTTCCGCTTCAGGAACAACTTGTTCAGGTAATCTATTTTATAATCCCGGTAGTCATAAATTGTGGGCGATAATTCAGCCCGCTGTACACGTCCAATATATTGAATTAGTTTGCCTTCAAAAGAAAAAGGGTAAACCAGAAAAAGACATTCTGCATTATGTAGATCAGTTCCTTCGCCAAAAAACTGCCCTGTTGTTATTAGCACCTGATAATTACCGGTTTTCAGAATCTTCCATTTTATATTTCGGGAGCTTTCAGAATCTTCCCCACTTAGCGTCACTGTCTCGTATTTTTGTTTGAGATATTGATTAAGGGTATCAATATGTTCCTTTCGCTCGGTGAGGATAACAGCCTTTTTACCTGCCCTAAGCTCTATAATTAAATCATTTAGGATAAGCTTATTTCGAACTGAATCGTGTACCAATATCTTTGACAAGGTCTCAAACCGATCTGTTTTAGAGTTAAATGGCACATCTAAATCAGTGTTCTGGATCTTGATGAGGGCTCTTTTATAAGTGGAAATTTCATTGACTTTCAATTCTGAAATAACATCCCCCAAGTGAAAAAATATCAATTTTTCATCGTTATACTTTCTGAAAGGTGTGGCTGTAAATCCATACAAAAAGTAAGTATGGAGTTGGCTGATTGTACTTTTGAATGTTTCGGCTGGGACATGATGGCACTCATCAATAACGATTGTTCCAAATGCTTTTTTCAGGGTATTGCCAGGCTTTTCAACCTCTTTTGTCAGACTTTGAATTAATGCAATCGTAATCTTCTTTCCTGGTTTACCTTTACCTTGTCCAATCCTTCCAATCTCATGCTTGGGAATACCCAGGAAGGTCTGTATCCTTTCTATCCATTGTTCAGCCAATTGTTTACGATGTACAATAATTAAAGTTGGCTGTTGTTTTTCGGATATTATTTGAAGGGCTACAACCGTTTTCCCTGTTCCTGGCGGTGCAACAATTACCCCAAAATCTTTTCTGGTTGCTGCCTCTATAGCCGACTTTTGGTAGTCACGTAATTGAATTTCGCTTTTAAATGATACAATTTCTAACTTTTTTCTTTCATCCTGAAATTCATATTCAATTTTATTTTCCTTGAAATATCGAAGTAATTTACCAATGGATCCTCTTGGAATAATTACATCTGATTCAGTCTCTTCAATGCACTTAAAATAGTGTTCAGTTCCCCATGTATTTTTCCCCATTTTCTTTTTTACGATAAATTCCTTATTCAAGAAATTGAATTCATTTTTCAGAAAAGAAATAACCGATATGGGGATATTTGTCCGACTAATTAGAACACAATTAGTTAGCCGAATGACTAATTTGCCCGATAAATTTTTCACACTTTCGTTTTGAGAAGGAACTTGTGTTGCAACACCTTCAATTTGATGATTTAACTCATCAAGATATTGTCCCGAAACCCTTTTTATGTTTTTTAGAAATTCCCATTGATTGGCAATTGGAAGCATCGTTTCTAACTCAAGAAAGCAGCTATTTCCCATCTCCCATGTTGGTTTGTATAAAGGTAAAGCAATAAGATTGCCAAATCCTTTTCCTGACAATGAATCCTGATTTGGAAAAAGTCGGTCAAAACTTGAGCTTTTATCGAACACTGAAAATATTCTCAGTTTTTCAAAAATTGAGATGACAATCTTTCTACTTTTTACTGATGGATAGGGTTTATCGAAAAATATCCAGACATGACCCCCATTTCCGGAGCGGGAGCGTTCCAGATAGGCAGGGATACCCATTTCCGCGCAAGATTTTATAAATGCCTTACATTCTTTCTCCCAACCGGTCTCATCAAAATCGGCAGCAATAAACCAGGAGGTATTATCCATTAATAGTGGGTAAACGCCAATTAATTGATCTCCTTGAAGATGTTTTGCAATATGTTCGTCAGAATAGGGTAGGTGGGTTTTATCGTTAAAATTCTGAAAAGTACCGCCCTTCATTTGGTGCATACGATAACGATATGGATCATATTGATATGCAGGCATATAACCACTCTTACCACCTCTTTCCCAACGTACAGCGAAAACATCATCCCTACCTTTGAATAGCGATTTAAATATTTGTATCTGTTCTTTTAGAATCTCATCAATCATTTTTTAAGCGGTAAATGGGTAGAAAAAGACAAAATATAGATGTAAAAGACAATGCGGACTAGTTCTGAGCCACCAGTTGCCAGTAGCTAGACGCTAGTTGCCTGTTATGAAGCCAGTCGCCAGCCGCCAATTGCCAACCGCCAGCCGCAAGAAGCATCTTCCTCTATCCCTCTTCCACCACCTTCATCGCAATATCGGCCCATTCCCAAAGCCGTTGTGGCTTATAGTTGACCGTTGAAATATCTTTCATTATAAACTCGAAATTGCACCCTTTTGCAGCCTCCTTAAATACAACCAATTGTCTTCGGGCCTCTTCGGCCTCCCATGACACAAATACGGCAGGGGAGGGTTTTCGGCTAAGGACATATTTGTCGCCAAGGTTTCTCACAGCCTTTTCAACATCCACCCACCCACTGGCTGAGACCTTCCGAAGATTGGGAATCCTGGCAAGAATATCTGATTTGGTATCCAATGGTTCGCAACATCCATAATAGGTCAAACCAAACCTTTTCAGCCAACGCAGGTCGTGCTCAATGGCAAATTCCCAGTGCATTTCGGGTGAAACGGAGGTAAGAATCTGAGCATTGGAACAACCCCACATGTCGATTGGCCTGACATGATCGGGATTAAAACCCTTTCCGGGCAATTGGCTTGTATATCCATACCCACCCGACCCAATGCGGGTATTGTTGCAATCGAGGCTCAACAGGTTTTGGCCATCAAACTGGTCGAGTTCATCCATCCATGCGTCCACCATCTTTTCGTAGGCGGCATGGACCATGTCGGGGCGTAGGCACAGGTCCATCATCGCCTCCTCAATGCCCCACCACCTGATCAGAAAGTCCCATGGGGTGTACCAGATATGGGTCTGCCCAACTTTTTTGACAGTAATAATCCCTGAAAAAATGTCCTGCATGGCCTCGAAGCTAGTTTGGGTGGCCTTCGCCATATAGGTGATCTTTGGGTTTTTTATCTTTTCAATATCCTCAGGATCTTTGATTTGCACCTTAAAATGACGGGAATAGATTTCATTGTTTTTATCGGTATGGACAGTGTCCACATCTTCGACGATCCCAAAATCGGTGGTTTTGTAAACAATGGGACAGTCGAGGTAGTCGTTCACGATCATATCGCAGGGCATATGTTCCCATTGGTAGATCGTCCGGCGAAGGTTCGTCTCCAATTCCCTTGCCCACGGATGGCTCGTCCGCAGTGTCAGCTCATCGTTGACGTTCATCTCATGCCAGGGGATTTCATTGATCCACACCAATGGCCTTTCCTGCTTCAGGTCGTTCATCTTTCCCCAAAGAAGAGCCTTCTCTTTATGGATCGGCAAAGACCCTATTTCTGCAATTTTATTGCCGAGGCGTTGCAAAACAGATTTTTCATTCGAAGTCAGGACAATCTCCTTTTCCATTGGTATTTGCGGAATATGACTTGGGTCGTGAAGCATGGCTATCTTTTTTGAAATTGTCTTTTTTTCATATAAGGGTCTTTTAGTTCCTGATCATTTTGCCAACTTTACGCAGTGTCTTAATATCGATCTTCCTCAGGTTTCCAGCATAATCTGGCCCGACATCGATGGAGAAAATATTCCCAAACTTAACTGCGCCAACATAGTCCTGATAGATTTTTTCGGCAGGCAAGCACAATTGATCGTGTTGCGGCAGCGAATAAAACCACATTGCACCACCCTCATGTTTTGGCAGGATCGGATAGGTGAACTCGGCACCAATATAACCTTTGTAGTCAGCAACATGTTTGTTGTAACCGGCACCCGAAATATCATCCAATGCCGAAGGGCTTCCCATCTCTCCCAACCGGATACGACCCGCAGGTGTACCATGATTGTACCCCGGAAGACAGTTAGGTTGCAATTGTGCCACCCATTTATCCGTCTCCTCATGGCTCAACCCACCTTCTCCCTGTGCATGATCAAACCAAATGTATTCAATTGAACCATAATTGGTTAAAAGCTCTTTAAGTTGTGCTTTCTTTATTTCGGGATTCTTCCCACCATCTTTGGAAAAAACAGCACCTGGAAATGTCCAGTCCCCTTCGGAGAAATAGAGGGCCAGTTTGATTCCATATTTATCGCAAGATTTACGGAGTTTTGCAAGTACATCGATTTTCAACGGACTGTTGGTCACTTTTTTATCGGTGGTTTTTGTGTCCCACAGGCAAAACCCATCGTGATGTTTGGTCAGGAACAAAATATACCCCATCCCAGCATCTTTGGCCACTTTGCACCACTGGTCGGTATTGCAACCTGTCGCCTTGAAATAGGAAGCGTCTTTCCCTTCCGTGGGAGTCCACTCCTGTCCTGAAAAGGTACTGAACGACCAGCAAATAAACATTCCAAACTTCATCTCCCTGATTTGTTCCGCACGAACCTTGTCATCAATTTTTGAGGTGGAATCCTGAGCATATCCGTTTACACAACAAATTAGAATAAAGACGATTAACACTATGGATTTGAAATTTACAGGCTTCATGGATGATCACTTTATGGGTTAGGTTAAATTAACCATTATAGCATGAGAATACCAAGCAAAACTGAAAAAATGTACAATACAAAAAAAATGATTTTTTTTTCAGAATTGTCTTTCAGGCAGCCTTACAGGTAAAATTCCAGCACCTTGTTTGCAGAATCATTGTACTCTTCCTTACCAGAATAATAGTACATATTCCACAATGCAACAGCCACGCTGCCATAGGCAACCTGCTTCTCCTTGCCCAGGAAGGTCTCACCACCTGCAAAGACCCTGGAATTCCCTTCGGTACTGATTTCGCCGGTTGGTTTTATACGCGTCATTTCCCACCTTGTGGCACAAGCAAGGTTGTCATAGAGAACCTGCCGGATTGGCTCATCACTTTTCAGAATGGACAACAACCGGAATCCAATGGCCATGCCAACACCCTGGTAACTGCTGTCGTAACCGGTACCTTCGAGGAAATAGCCCTCTGGTTGTTTCTTTGCAAGTGCCAGGTTGGCAAAATCAATCCCGATTTTCATGGCATCCGTGTCGTTCAGGTATTTACCCATGGAATAGAATGCAAGGGCTTCGAAAAACAGACGGTTGGGGGCTTCGGCATCGATCTGTTTCAACAAGGTTGTCTTTGATTTTAGGTAGTTCAGCGAAAGTTGATATTGCGTTATAAGGATTTCAATCCTATGTTTGGATGCCGTCTGTGACTGATAACCTGAATTTTCCTGAAGTGCAAGCAATCCGGCTCCAAGCGCAGAATAGAAAAAAGCAATCCCGCTCACTTTGTCCCCTTCGGTTGCAACGGCAGTATTGATCAGGTCGGGCGGTATTACGAGCTGAAAATCCCCATCCGGCAATTGATATTTAAAGCTGTATTCGATGGCCCTGATAACCATCTCCAATGCTGTCGAATTTTGGGCATCCACTGCATAATCCGCAAGGGGCGAGATGCCCATCTGAAACCGGACATGAAAATAGGCCGTTTTGTTTCTATCCAAAGCGCCTGCAGCATCCGTCTGGTTGGATGTTGCCAGCTTTTCAATGATGTCATTTCTAAAAACCGCTGTCATTTCGTCCTGTGTGTAAAACCGCTGATTGGTGTCTACGATGCAGAGAGGTGATTCTATGACAGTTTTCTCCGGTTTTTTGCAGGAGAAAAATAAACAAAAAAGTAGGAGCAGAAAGACTGGCTTCATAAATATTGGGTAATTCAATCGACTCATAGAATCAAGCCATAAAAATAGTCGTATTTTAGTCAAAATTACGAATCACAGCAATAACTCCAAAAATGAGAAGATTATTCACTTTGATTTTATTCCTCCTGGGTTCTGCTGTTTTGAAAGGAGAAGAAAAAGATTCGATCAAAAGCCATTCAATCAGTGAGAAAGCAGTTTATTCCTTTATCATCCAGGATTCCCCAGCCAAACTTTTTACAATGAGGCAATTCAACCTGGATTATCTGAGTGTTTACCGGCTTAGTCACCATATGACGGAAAACTTCTTTTCCCCCAAAATAAACTATCTGATCCAGGCAGCTACAAACTTCTTTTTCTTTATACCGTTAACACATGAAGAGGGACACAGGGCTATTTTAAGTTCGTTGAATATTGGATCCATTTCACAACCCTTCTTTCTATCGAAAAGAGGTGGATATATCAACGGAGTAACCGACAATTCCTTAATCAACCTTCGGAACAAAGATTTTCCCAATTTTGCACGCTTATACACTTCAGGTCTTGAGTCCGACTATATGCTTACCCATCGCGAAGAAACCATGCTTGCATTTGGCAAGGAGAAATTCAAATATTTAGGGGTGGAATACCTTATGCGAAAGGTGATGATGATGCAATACTATCTGATGGGTTTTGTAAAATTTGATACAGATGGTTTAGAGGAGTCAAATGAACTGAACCGTGATATCGTAGGAAATGATGTCTATGGAATTGTCAGACAATTGCATAGACCGGCCATGACTTTCCAACGCTATACAAAATACTCAGACTTAACACAGGAAGAAATTGATTATGTAAGAAAGATGGGATACCGTTCCTTGTTCAACCTTGTTAACCTCAACATCCTTGGCATCCCTTATCTCCGTATTTCGGGGAACCTTATCGTTAATTTTGGAATGGGACATACCATGAGCCCTTTTGGCGATTTTACCGATGAAAACCTTTGGGTCAAATACAAGAAAAAACTGATGATCGAAAGTTATTTCAGGCAATTTCAAAACAGGGACAATACCTTTCTTGCCGGAGGAATTGGAATAAAGGAATATCCTCTGACAGATAGGTTCATCTCAACTGTGAATATCCATTTATGGAAACAGCCTGTTAATCTTGGGTTTAACGATGTCAAAGGGAAATCAGGAGCTGCCATCGAATGGATTGGAAAGTATTTTGTCGTAACAAATCCCAAAGGGCAAATTAAGGGTATTTCTTTAGATCTGGGGTTTACTTACAAAACCGCGGGTTTCTTACCCGAAGAAAGCAAAATGCAACGGAATTTTGGGTTGCGATTTGGAACAAGCATCGCCCTGGACAAATAATTGTAAAATAGCAAATTCTATTCAACCTTAATCGGGAAAATAACAATCGGTATCCCAAATTTAAAGAACCTTTTCTGTATTGAAAAAATTGTATGGTTATGTAGCAATTGCGACAAGGCAAATGTTCTGGAAAAGACCATCTGGCCGCCAAAGAAAGTTGGATTTTGAAGCAATGGCATCATCTTTTTGACCATCCTGTAAACCTCTTCCACGGGGTCCGTTCCTATTGTCCAGACACTTTTCCCATAAAAACCAAATTGATTGGCGATGTTGACATACTTCTTTCCATCCTCTTTGACAGAATCCTTGAAATGATCCAGTTCCTCTGAGCCCTTGTAGACTTTGGAGTTAACGATACCCACCCTTATGAAAATAAAGTTCTGATAGATCCCTTTAAAGCTCTCGTTGATTCGTAAAAATGTATGAAGGCCTGTTCCTCCAAATCCTTTGACCAAAACAATCGCGGTTTTTGCATTGGGGTTGAAACCAACCGGGGATGTAACTTTACTTTGGTCATATGATGGCATTTGTTTCAAAGAGAAATGAAGATCGGAGATCGCCTTTTGCCGCACTTTCATAAAACGGACTGTGGTTTTGTAATAATGGCGCTTGATGTTAATGGCCAGAACAATAAATAATCCTGTAATTACCAGGGTAATCCAACCACCCTCCATGAATTTGATCACTGTAACTGAAATCAGGATAAACGATGTCAGGATAAATCCAATACCGTTTACAGCAAGCTTTCTTCTCCAATGTTGAAGCCTGACCCTTTCAATCCACCAGTGCCTGACCATACCAAGTTGAGAAATGGAAAATGTAATGAATACGTTGATACTGTAAAGTACAATCAGGAAGGCTACGGAGCCCCTCGAAATGGCCATAAGGACAATCGCGGAAATGCCCATAATAAGTACTCCGTTCATAGTGACCAAACGATCGCTAAGTGAGGCATATTTTTTTGGAAACCAGCGATCCAGGGCCATGTTTGCCATAATCCGTGGTCCGTCAATAAACCCGGTTTGTGCGGCCACGAATAACAATGCAGCCTCCGAAACAAGTGTAATGCCAATAAAACCCTTAGACCAGAAAGGCGCCCAACCGGAAGTGACTTTGTCAAACAAAACTGCATTCAATGTCTTTGTAGGACTGATTTGAACATTGTAGAGGGCATATGCAATCATCAGACCCATTACAAGAAAAGACAAGGAAATGGCCATGAGCACCATGGTATTCCTGGCAGTTTTCACTTTGGGTTCCCGAAGTATAGGCATACCGTTGCTGACAGCTTCAATTCCTGTGAAAGTACCGGCCCCCATACTGTAGGCTTTCAGAATTAAAAATAATGTTCCCAGTTTGCCCACCTCCATTACAGATGTATGTACCTGATTTGAGGTTTCATTAATAACCACTTGAAAATTACCGGCTTGTAAAGCAATCCCATAAACAATGATAAAAACGTGTGCCAGAATAAAAACAACGAAAATTGGCGTTAGCGAAACAACTGATTCCTTAACACCACGGAGGTTTAACAATATCAGCAGGAAAACACTTCCTATGGCAAGACCCAGTTTATAAACCTGCATGTATTCAGGAAGAAAACTGAATAGGGCATCCGTACCACTGGAAACAGAAATTGTAATCGTAAGGACATAATCAATAATCAGGGCGCAACCTGATATCATCCCGACAGTTGGAGATAGAAGCTTACTTCCAACTATATATCCTCCTCCGCCATGAGGAAAAAGTTTAATGATCTGGCTGTAGCTTGAACTGATGATAAAAATTGTAAATACAGTTCCAAATGCAACAAAAATAGCGAGCATGGGATGACCTCCCAGGTTTCGAAAGGCCTCTTCCGGTCCATAACATGATGATGAAATACCATCAGCCCCAAGTCCGATCCAGGCAAAAAAGGCGATTAACGAGAGTTTATGAAATAACGATTTATCCTGAAGTGTTTTGGCCTTACCAATAAAAATATTCTTCAATTTTCCCGCCAGTTGTGATCCGTCTAAATTTTCAGTCATGGAATACAGCTTAATAACTTATGAATGTCGAATCACCAAATCCTGATTGACAGGACAAAGGAACTCATCATTTTATAAGGGGATTATTAAACTATAACTGAATTGTATAAAGAAATTATAAAGAAATGGTGATTTGCCAAACAGTGTGCTTTGTCAAGTTAATGCCAAGATTTCCGTTCACCATCCAGGATATCATCGATTTATTGCCGCTGTAACCCAGTGAGGAGGCATCGAGCTGATTGTAAAATGTGTTGTTTGACAGGTTTAGTGTTGCAAATTTCCCGAATGAAGTTGACAGAATCAATTCAAGTCCAGATGATTCGTTCTTCGAAAGGTTTTCAAGCGTATTCTGTAAAACACCATTCCCCAGATTTTTGGTAATGCTGGTTATACCATTGTAATGATATCTGTAATAGAGTGTTGAAATAAAGGTTGTTACATTATTCTTGATTTGATAGCCCAACTCAAACGAATGGATATCCTCTGGTTTCAAATAGGGATTCCCAACCCTCACATTCTGTAAATCCTGATATTCGGGGAAGGGGTTCAACTCCTCGTCTGCCGGTCGTTTGATCCTGTGACTGTAATTCAATTGCAATTCCTGCTTATCGGTCAGCCTATACGACAAATGCAACGACGGATAGAGCCTTGTGTATTGTTTGGGAATGATCGAATCGAGCTTGACAAGGTTCGCCTTTGTATTGGTTTACTCACCCCTTACTCCAGCCAGCAATCCGAACTTGCCAAATTCTTTCTCAAACGTCGCATACAGAACATGGGTGTATTCAGTCCTGATAAATCGGTTGGAACGTCCCAAATCCCTGTTCCAAAGGTTTAATCCAACATCCAAAGTATCCCTTTTAAGGTCCATGTCATTGTTCATGTATTCGAGCAAATATCCTGACTCGAATTTTCCATTGCCTGCCAGTGGTTTTGTGTATTCAACTGTGAGTTCCGATCCTTTATTGATATGGTGATAAAACATATCATCGTACTTGACAATTGAATAGGGGACACGATAATTATTTGTATAGTAATTGTTTTCGTCTTCAGTTGAACGTGAAAAAATATAACTGACATTTAATTCTTGCCCCTTTTTGTCAAAGAGATGCTGATATGTTGAAGTTATTTCGAGGTCAGACTCTGCTTCCGGCAAGTAACGCATTCTATCATAATCTGTTATACTTTTGCCCAGATTGTCGAGCAAGGTATAGGTCGAAACATCGTTCTGTCGCTGAAAACGGTAATTGTAGTTGGACGAAATACCAATCTTGTTTTTGTCGTTCAATTGATAATCTAGTCCTCCATTTACTAGATTAAAAACCGGACGTGCATTGCCAATAGCATATGTTTTTGACTGGTTGACCAATTGGGATGAGCTAAAGGTC
The DNA here is from genome assembly GCA_903927965.1 of uncultured Bacteroidia bacterium. Classification (GTDB taxonomy): domain Bacteria; phylum Bacteroidota; class Bacteroidia; order Bacteroidales; family Prolixibacteraceae; genus JAAFHB01. Next base: position 32,629 of record CAIYPA010000183.1, read on the forward strand.
TTGGTCGTGATATCGCTCAGCCTGGTCCGGTCATCCTGCCGGTATCCAAAGCTCCCGTAAATATTTAACTTTCCGGGATTGTAATTGGCCATCGCATTAAAATTGTAACGGCTGTCGGTCCCAATATTCGAAGTAACATTCCCGTTTAACCCCAACCCCTTGTCTTTCTTCAAAACAATATTGATGATGCCCGATGTGCCGTCTGGTTTATATTTTGCCGATGGATTTGTAATGATCTCAATCATGTCGATCGAATTGGCAGGTAGCTGCTGTAATGCCGCGGCTTGGTTCAGGTTCATCATGGTCGAAGTCCTGCCATTGATGAGGATGGTGACATTTTCAGACCCGCGTAAACTCACGTTTCCATCAACGTCCACCTGTACGGAAGGGATATTCTGCATCAGGTCGCTTACCGAACCTGATTTGCTCATCACATCCTGCCCTACATTGAAGGTCTTGCGATCGATGGAATTGACGAAAGTTGATTTTTGACCCACCACCTCTACTTCATCAAGTGCTTTGGTCGTCTCGGCTATGTACAACCTGCCAAGGTCTATTTTGCTGTTCTTGGAATCCAGGACGATAACCGAAGTTTTTGTCTCATCAAAACCGATGTAGCTATACGTAATTTTATATTCACCTGCATTTAAATCTTTGAATGTGAACATCCCATTCTTATCGGTGATGGTTCCCTGAAAAAACAAACTGTCCCTGCTATTTTTCAAAACGACATTTGCAAATTCAAGGGGATTGTTGGTTGCCTTCTCAATAATAAAACCCTTGACGCTACCAGTCTATTTATCAATGGCATAGCTAAAATACGCATTCGTCAGAAGGAAAAGGAGCACACCAATAAATTTTTTCAATTGTTTTTTCGTTTTTTAATGATGATAAGATGTACTTATCCTGTAATGGTTTAATTGACCTTGTTTTTATTATTTGGAAACCTCATTTTTAGCGTCATTAAGCTACTCATATATAATTAGATGCAAAAGCCAAAGATTACCTTTGGCTTTCGTATTTAATTTGCTACGGATAATAATTCACTAAATTTTAGAATCTGATCCATGTGCCTTACCAAAAAGCTGCCCTTGCCGGTCTCTGCCTCCCATCTCGAAACCATGTTTTTTGTCCATTTGGATGCGCTGCTTTTCAGTTAAAAGTTTTCTTACTTCCATTTGTTGTGCGGTATCGGCTTTTTCAATGGAGATTTTTAGGGCTCCCATTTTTTCAATACTGGCATTGATTGCGGCCATGTCTGGCTTTTCTGCTGTTACGAGCGATCGGTGAAGTGCCATCAGTTCGGAAAGTTGGTCATGTAACGGTTTTGTTTCCTTTGCGGTCTTCTCCCTGATTTCCTTGATCGCCTCCTTTTGTTTGCTTGTCAGGGAATCTTTCATAAATCCATCATGTTTCTGACGTTGTCCCATCTCTCCCATTTCAGGGCTGCCCTTGAAATTTTTCTCCGGTTTTTGTGCCAAAATCGATCCGGATATCAGGATTCCGGCAACCAAAACGAACCCAAAAAATAGCTTTTTCATGTTTTTACCTTTTAAAATTATTTGTGTTTTTATTATCGTCCCAAACTTAGGATGCAAAATAGGGGTTGCAATGAAAAACCAGAGTGAAACGGAAAAAATGAGTAGTCAGGATACCGGATTGCAGGTTGAATATTATTCAGAGAAGTTTCAAACACTCCTATATCAGGAAAGGAAGGTTTTTTTTATTTTATCGTCAATTCCCATACATTGTAATAACAATATTAAATTGTAAATTTATCGCATTCAAATTTCACTGAATTTCTTAAAAACCAATGAATATGAGAAACGAATCAATTTCAAGACGTCAATTTTTAGGAACTACAGCCGCAGCCACTGCAGCAGTCTCTATTGTTCCCTTTAATTCTTTGTTCGCAAATGGGATTAAAAAGCCCAACTCAAAAGTGAACGGTGTTCAATTGGGTATTACCACCTATTCTTACCGTGCAATTTCACACAAACTCGATGAGGTACTAGAGTATGTACTAAAGGCCGGTGTCAATGCATTGGAAATGAGGAGTGTCCTTGAGGAGGGTCTGGGCATTCCTGCATTACCGGGCCGTGGACGTGCCGGGGAGCAGTTATCCGACAAGGACAAAGCAGAACGTGCCAAAGCGGCCGATGCGGCAAGGGAGGAACAGCGCAAATGGCGTTTGTCTTTGCCAATGCAAAAATATGCCGATGTACGAAAGATGTACAATAATGCGGGGGTAGAACTTCACATTGCCAAATTTGTACCTTCGGCATGGTCGGATGAGGAGATTGACTATGCCTACAATGCAGCCAATACGCTGGGTGCATATGGAATAACCGACGAAGCAAGTGTGGTTGCCTGTAAACGTCTTGGCAAATTTGCCGAAAAGCACAACAGCCTTGCCATCTATCATACACACGGACAATTTGGGGAACCTGGTTTTGACATTGATACATTACTTTCCTACTCACCAGCCAACAGGCTCAATCTTGATGTCGGCCATTATTTCGGTGCCACAGGAAAGCATCCCAATGATGTGATCATCAAATACCACGACCGGATCCCAATGATCCATGTGAAGGATAAGACAGGTCCAAATCACGCAACCCCGAATGCAAACAAACCTTTTGGACAGGGCGAAACACCTATAAAAGATGTCCTGCTTTTGCTAAAGAAGGAAAAATGGCCGATCGATGCTTTTGTGGAACTTGAATACGAAATCCCGGCTGATTCGGATCCGGTTAAAGAGGTCATCAAATGCATCGAGTACATGAGAAATATTCTTGAATAAATTAAAATCCCATTTTAATTTATTGCTTCCATAAATGAAACTGCCCTGTCAGCGATGCTGGCGGGGCTGTTTGTTATGGAAGTTTAGAACACTTTTGTTGCCAGTCTGCTAATTTCGTTTATAAAAAGTCAGTGCTGCAACATCTCCCGGGTATTTCTTTATTTCAGAAATGGTAAAAAATCCAGTTCCATCAGCGGCAAAGCAAATGGCTTCACCCTGATGTTCATTTCTGAAATAGGGGGCATCCAATGGTTTTCGAAGCAAGGTATTTAGTACAGATTCATTTGGCTGTTTTTTCCAATACCAGATTTGCCCAGTGGTTCGTACGAGAATTTCGGAACCATCAGGTGAAATATCGGCTGATGTTAGAAGGTCGAATGGAAACGATGCCAATTGGATCAACATCGTAGTCGATAGTATAGATTGAGGATATTTTGCAACAAACAGATTGCTTTGGGCTACCTGTTTTGTCATGATGTACAAATCTTTTGTCAGCGGATCCAACATTAAAGATTCCGCATTGACTGCACCTTTGGGATAGGTGAATTTGAGCACCTCGGGAGTGATATGCACAATTGTTTGAGGTGAACCGGTTTTTAGATCAGGTTCAGGAAAGCGATAAACAGTTATGAATGGATATGCACTGTTGTTATCACCGATATCTCCTACATAAAGATAGCTCTTTGTACTTTCCGGTCCTGGCCCACATGCCAGGTCTTCCCAGTCCCGGTTGGAAATGCCATCCAGGACAATCTTGCCCAAGTCATCCCCATTTGCATTTGTAATGTATATTTCGTTCGAGTTTCCGCTATCTTCATGAGTATATAACAAACCGGTATTTGTCCTGCTGCAAGCCAGGCCAGAAAGTTCAAGCAGATCCTGACGTTTTAGCTTGGTTACTGAAGGCAAATTGCCAAATACTGTTGTGCTTTCAAGCAACGATAAGTCATAATTTCCTTTTTTGACAGTATCAACAGGCAATGACCCAGAAATGGGAGTTTCGGTCAAATCTGCTTTTAAATCTTTTGGTTTGGAACATTCATGGAACAGGATACTGGTAAACAACAGGAACAGAATGATTTTAAGGGTCATTGCTTAAAGTTTGAAGGAGAAGTTACAAAGTTCTGATTTCATTTTATAAAATAAAAAGGACGATTGCTCGTCCTTTTTAGAATTTCAAGGTCGTCACTTAAAAAGTATGCTGATTGCCTGTCTTGTCAGTCGGAAAAGCCCCAAGGTCTTTGTTAGGAGGGGTAATGTTTGCTCCGTATATTCCTCCTTTTTTTACAACGTTCATCGGCATTCCGTATTGGACAAGCATTGGTGCACTTGGTTTTGTTGGCATGGCGTTTTTGCCGGTGCCACCAGGGTACACACCTGCTCCAATTGCAGGAGAACCTGTTTGAAGGTTGAAATTAGCACCTGCCGGGATCTGACATATCCGGTAGTTTCTGCCAAGACTGTTTGTAGGGACGTTAAAATTGACAAACAATGGGTCATATTTCAGAGAGTCAGAGGCTGTGTTGCTACCCAAATTGGTGCCGTTTGTTGCATCGGTAAGACCGTTTACATATCCATTAAAATCATAGGATTGTTTTTTGGTAAATTGGAAAGGCTCAATAAAAACCATGTATTGCTCTGTTCCACCCATTGGCTTGCCCCTGCCAATGCAGGTCAGGTTGTTGTTATAGCAGGTATTCAGGGTATCGCTTGGTTTGCCTTTTTCTGATCCGTAAGTAATCCTTATTCCTTGTTTGCAATTTACCATGATGTTGTTGAACAGAAAACCACCGGCATTGGTTTCAGTGTTGATTGAACCATTTCGTGTGGCTTTTGTCTGCCTGAAACCGCAATTGACCAATGTGTTGTTATAGAAATTCACATAAGTTGATTTTCCAACATCTCCTGAAGTTTTTAGTCCGTTAGTTGCGCCACCGAAACAAAAGTTATAGGCCATATCTCCGATGCAGCCATTCTTAAGATTAATTCCTTCCCCACCGATACCTCCGGTTTTTGTCAGGGTATTTCTCATGATGCTCACATAAATATTCTGGCATTTACCGATGCAATCATCTTTGGAGCCATAGAACCATGAATCTTCAATGATCATAGTTGCCATTGGGGCACCAGCCGCACTTGCCATATACACCGCATTACGTACATCGCCTGCTTTAAATCCAAAATCAGGAGCATCAACTCCCCATGGTCCCCCTGTATATTCAATATGTGTCCATCTCAATACCAATAACTTAGCTGAAGGTGAACATTGAATACCACCCCAGTATCCTTTGAATGCCGGATCATTGACTGCGTCATCGGTAAAAGTCGCATTTGATTTTGGTGTGGCAGATGTTTCAAAAACAGTAAACCAGTTTGGCTTTTCCTTGGAACCATCACTGACCAGGGTTCCTTTGACATAGATAGCCGGTGAGGTCACTGCGGATAGTCCGTCTCCATGAATGATAACCGAAGCTCCCGGTTGCAGGTACAAAGTGTCACCTGCATTGATGGTGACATCCGAATAGATATGATATCTTTTACCCGAAAGCATGGTCCCCTTCAATGGGATAGAGTTCCCTGAAGCATCCTTTTTAGGTAAGATCGTGTCACTGATTGATTGACCCACAACAGTCAGTGGGACAGAAATGATGACATTCTCCTCAGAACTTTTCTTGTTGCAAGCAAAAAAAGAAAGCATTAACACTATTGCGAAACTAATTTTAAAATAATTCATCAGCATAATTTTTTAAATGGAATTTGTGATTGTCTTTATTTATTTTGTGAATTTTGCCTAAAGCAGGTACCTGAACCCAATCTGATAATTCCGGCCATAATAATTTCGTTTTGACAGGGTTTCTGCATTGCCAGAAACCTCAAAGGGAACCGCATAGGTGTTGGAAACCGGTTTCTTTACGTAGAATTCATCAGGGGTATTGAGCAAATTTTGAACCTTGAGAAATAATCCAAAGTTCTTCTTGAATTTTTTCTCGGCCGAAAAATCAAACATATTCATGGCTTTCTGCCATTGGTCAAATCCATAGTAGGGGGAAACCAATGAGATCCGCTTGCCCGTGAACTGCCATGCCAGCTGCATATCAATCCCTTTCTTAATATTTTTGTACAATAGCGCGGCATTTGCGATGTGGGCCGATTGTCCTTGTAAGGGCCTTGTCTCTGAAGGGGCAGGTTCAATCATTAGGTTATTGAAGGTTTCAATTTTCGTGGTCGTGATGCTTGAATTGGTATAAGTATAGTTTAGTTTTAATCCAAATTGTTGTATATACTTTTCGTAAACAAATTCGAAACCATAATTTGTGGCATTGCCGAAATTGGATGGTTGGTACTGATCGGACTTGTCGCCAACAAAACCAAATTCGATCGGATTCATTATGTTTTTATAAAATATACCGACAAGAATCTGTTCATTCGATTTTGGAAAATACTCATAACGAAAGTCGATGTTGTCAGCCTTTGCATGTTTCAACATTGGATTGCCCGTTTCGGTGTATTCGTCACCTTTTTTGTTGGTGGGAATAATCTCAAAATATCCCGGCCTGTTGATTGAATTAAAATAGGAGAGCCGAAGGTTTGTCTTGTTGTCGAGGTGGTATTTCAAATTAAAACTTGGCAACACATCGGTATAGGTAATCTGCCCCGATTTTCCCGCCAGAGTTTCGGGCAGGTCGGTGGTAAAACGCTGATCTGTATTTTCCATGCGAACGCCTGCCATGGTTTCAAGCTTTTTCCAGTTTATCTTCAGCATAGCATATCCAGCCGAAATATTTTCATCGGCACGATAACTATTCGGATTTGCAGGAGACCCATTGGGATTGAAAACAGACCAGTTAAAATGATAAATATCTGTCCAAAGCTGAAAGTTGCCATCAGGATTTGGTATCGTTCTCAATTCGTAATCCTGGTATAAATTGTCGCGTTTCTTTGCCCTGTACATTCCACCAACAGATAAAGTATAAGGTATTGATTTAAAATTATCCGAATAGGCAAGGTTTGCATATCCTGCGATGTCCTTGTCGCTGGTTCTTTCCCAAATCCGGTGATAATCAACAACTTTATTGGCATGTTGATATGGAACAGGGCTGGTTCCATCGGCAAAGTAACCATTGTCGTACTCATATTCGGCCATATCGGGAATGTTGTTCTTTGCTATGGAATAAGCTGTCGTCCAGTCGAATTTCAGCTTTGGGAAAAGCATATGGTTGCCTTGTAAAGTCGAATTGAAAATGGACTGATGCTGGTATTTTGAACGGCCAAAATTCCACACCTGACCTGTTCCGGGCCCTGTCCTCGGTGGGGGCTGCAATGTATCAGTGGTCATTCGGTTTTGTGCATCATTCAAAATGGCTTTAAACACATAGAGGCTGATTTTATTTTTTTCATCAAAAGCATAGTCAAGCTTGGCATTAAGACCCATTCTTGTGAGTTGGTTCGAGTAGTCCCTGATATTTGAATGTTTGATCCTTAAAGAGCCCTCTTTGTTCGTTTCGTCATAATACTCACTTGGATTGAAGATGCCACTATAGCTTCGGTAAGTATTCTGAAAGGAGCCACCCAACATGATTCCCAATTTGTTATTGAAAAAACGGTTACCTATCGACAGGCTTGCGATCGCATTGGGTGTAAAGTTCTTGTTGGTATAGTTTAAATTGTCCCTTGTAAAATCGCCTGGTTTTGCCAGGTAGGAGGCTCCATTTGCCTCATAAGGTGACTTTAGGTTGATGCTTTTGACAGGAAAATAGTTATAACCCTTGTCGATCAGGTTCTGATTATACCCGGTCGAGAGACTGGCATTCACATACAAACCATTTGCGGCATTTTTCATGATCATGTTGACGGCTCCTCCAATGGCATCACCCTCCATATCAGGCGTCAGGGCTTTGCTTACCTCAACGCGTTCAACTAAATCTGATGGGAATATATCCAAAGGAACATACCTGTTTTTATTGTCGGGACTGGGGATTTTGATCCCGTTGATCAGCGTGTAATTGTACCTCTGATCCATTCCCCTGATAATGGCATATCTTCCTTCCCCACTGGAGCTTCTTTCGAGCGAGACACCGGAAACCCGCTGCAATACATTGGCAATGATGATATCAGGCGATAATTGAATGGATTTCGCCGAAACAATATTTGATACGATCAGCGAATTCTGCTCCACTCTTTTGGCAATTATCTCGCTCTCCGCATTCTTTTTACCCGATACAGTCACCAATGAAAGCTCTGAATAGGCATTTTTCAAATGGAAGTTCAGGACCATATTCTTTTTAATCGAAACTAATGTGTCTTTTTTTTGATAACCAATAAAACTACAGACTATTTTATGTTTGCCTTCCGACACATTCTGCAAGGTGTAGGTTCCATCCAACCCGGCTACAGTATTTAGCTTTAGATTTGATATTGAAATAGTTGCGCCAATCAAAAGCTCTTTTGAATCTTCATCAGTGATTGTCCCCTGTATTTTGAAATTGGCAGTTTGACCCGAAATATTGAATTGTAAAATGATTAAACAAGATAAAAGCAATGACAATCTTCTCATGAATACACAATTTTTAAATCTTTGTGCAAAAGTAGGTTCCCGATATTTCATATGGGTTACAGACTAAATACAATTCAATGATAATAATGTTACAAAACATTGCCATAGTGATCAGCAATACCTGATATATGCCTGATTGAATTTAACTTATGGAAGCGAAAAGGCCTACTGAACGGTTTTAGGGTAGGCAGTATTGGTTACATAACAAGGTTAAACGAGCTTTGATTTCGTTCAGATCAGGGGAATTCGGATATCAAAAAAATATAGATGCAGCAATAGCCTGGAGCAATACAGGTTGGAATACAGTATAAAAGGTAAAAACAGATTTGTTATTTCGTCTCCAGCCACTTAATTCGTCATTTCGACTCAAGTTCGGCTCCATCCTCTTAATTCGTCATTTCGACTCCGCTCAATGACCGATCGTGCTCCCTTTCTCGATATTGACTGTACTATTATTCTGCACTTTCAAAGTTGGTCTTGCACAACCAGAGGTCCCTGAGCGTGGTCATCGAGCTGGTCATTGAGCGAAGCCGAAATGGAGTCGAGATTAGTCGAAGGTGGCCGGCTTTCGGATTTGTCATTTCGGCTACGCTCTTTCTAATTCGTCATTTCGACTCCGCTCAATGACCGATCGTGCTCCCCTTTTCGATATTGACCATACTATTAATCAGCACTTTCAAAGTTGATCTTGCACAATCAAAGGTCCCTGAGCGGAGTCGAAGTCCCGGCTTATAGAGATCCCTGAGTATCTTCATCCAGATTGTCATCCAGAGAAGTTGAGATGGGCTTATTCTTAAAGTGTGTAATATTCTTACACTCAGCCAATTCATGCAATTTGTTTTTGTCACTTTTAATCAACGCATCCTTTTTTGCCTGGCTCCATCCCTGTACTTGCTTCTCCCTGTGAAATGCTTCATCAATCCTGTCAAATTCTTCACAATAAACCAATTCAACCGGAGGATTTTTCTTTGTAAAGTTTGCACCTTCACCATTCAGGTGCTGCTGCATTCTTCTTGCCAGTTCATTTGTACTGCCTGTGTAGTATTGACCATTGGAACACAATAAGATGTACATCCAGCCTTTCATGATATTTTGTTTTATTAAGTAGTTGACTGATTTACTTCAACTAAGGTTTTGATTCCATTTAGGTTTAACTCTTTTTAATTTGACCTTTCAATTCGTCATTTCGACTCCGCTCAATGACCGATCGTTCTCCCCTCCTCCATTTTGACCAAACTATTAATCAGCACTTTCAAAATAGTAGTTGTACAATCAAAGGTGACTGAGCGGAATCGAAGTCCCGGCTTTCGGATCAATGACCGATCGTGCTAATCTCCTCGAATTTGACCATACTATTATTCAGCACGTTCAAACTCGCTCTTGCATAATCTAAGGTCCCTGAGCGGAGTCGAAGGGCCGACTTTCGGATTTGTAATTTCGGATATGCTCTTCTTAATTCGTCATTTCGACTCCGCTCA
>CAIYPA010000184.1 GCA_903927965.1 uncultured Bacteroidia bacterium
CGTTTACCGGAAGCCCAGGTTGACCGTTTCATGTTGAAGGTGGTTTTGAATTATCCCAAAAAAGAGGAGGAGAAATTGATCATCCAGATGAACCTGCTCAAAACTTTCCCAAAAGCCAACTCAGTATTGAAACCTGAGGATATCGTCAGGGCAAGGGATGTTGTGAAGGAGGTTTACATGGACGAAAAAATCCAGAAATACATTGTTGACATTGTTTTCGCAACACGTAACCCTAAAGATTATGGATTGGCGAAATTCGAGGAGATGATTTCCTATGGTGCTTCGCCACGTGCTTCGATCAGTTTGGCGCAAGCTGCCAAAGCTTTTGCATTCATCAAAAGGCGAGGTTATGTGATTCCTGAAGACATCAGGGCCGTATGCCACGATGTAATGCGCCACCGTATCGGATTAAGCTACGAAGCTGAAGCCAACAACCTCACAACCGAGGAGATCATCAGCGAAATATTGAATACAATCGAGGTGCCTTAGTGGGCGACATTCGTTTTAGACGAGATATTGATCAGTAATTCAATAAATTAGAAAAGTGGAAGCATCGGAACTATTAAAAAAAGTTCGGAAAATTGAGATAAAGACGAAAGGGCTTTCCCGGAACATCTTTGCCGGAGAGTATCACAGTGCCTTCAAGGGACGTGGTATGGCTTTCAGCGAAGTACGTGAATACCAATTCGGTGACGATATCCGTAACATCGACTGGAATGTAACTGCCCGGTACGGCCACCCGTTTATCAAGATATTTGAAGAAGAAAGAGAGCTCACTGTTATGCTTTTGGTTGACGTGAGCGGGTCGCGCGAATTTGGGACTGTTCAGGCACTGAAAAAGAACGTTATCGTAGAACTTGCTGCAATACTTTCATTTTCAGCCATTTCCAATAACGATAAAATCGGGGTCATCTTCTTTTCAGACAGGATCGAGAAATTCATCCCGCCTCAAAAAGGACGGTCGCATACTTTGCGGATCATCCGCGAACTGATCGAGTTTGAACCTGTTTCGAGAAAAACGGATGTTTCGGTGGCATTGCGATACCTTACCAATGCCCTAAAAAGGAGGGTAACTTCATTTGTGATTTCCGACTTTATGGACAACCTCCAAAACATGGAGCAGGCTCTATCAATTGCGAATAACAAACACGATATGGTGGGGTTGCGTATTTACGATGAACGTGAAACATTTTTGCCATCAGTGGGTATGCTCAAGCTCAAGGATGCCGAAACCGGTGAATATCTTTGGGTCGATACTTCAAGCAGCAAGGTGAGGGAAACGTACAGCAAGTATTGGACCGATAAAAACAAACAATTGGACAACCTTTTGAAAAAGACAGGGTTGGACTATGTAAATATCAGTACCCGTGAAGATTACGTAAAATCGCTCACCTCGCTTTTCAAGAAAAGGGAACATAAATTATGAGACGATCTGTTATTAGAAAATATATATGCTCTTTTTCGTTGCTTTTCCTGTCACTGCTTTCGGTTAGTGCGCAGGAAATCAAGTTGGGAATTACCCTTGAACGTGATTCGATCTGGTTGGGAGACCAGATCAGGCTACTTTTGGTTGTTGAACAACCTGCCGGGATAAAAGTTGGGTTTCCACAAATGCCCGACTCGATCCAAAAAATCGAAATCCTGCAGAAGTCAAAAATCGACACATCGAAAATGGAAGGGACAAAACTTCAATTGAAGCAAACGTACCTGATCACCTGCTTCGATAGTGGTTTCCATCATATCCCGCCATTCTATTTCAGGATTTTGGCCAATGGTCGCACAGATTCTGTCAAAAGCAATGACCAGACCCTGTTTGTGAAATTTCCACCGGTTGATCTGAAAAAAGGACCTGCCGATATAAAGAAGCCTTTCTCAGCTCCGGTCACATTGAAGGAGATCGCCCCCTGGTTGCTGGGGATTATCTTGATTGGTGCCATTGTGTTTTTGATCATCTATGCAATCAGCCGCAGGAATAAAAACAGGCCTTTGTTCCAGCGTCCGCCAAAGCCAAAATTACCGGCACATGTGATTGCATTGCAGGAGTTGGACAAATTGAAAACGGAACAATTGTGGCAACAGGATAAGGTCAAGGATTACTACACACGTCTTACTGATATTGTGAGGGTTTACATTGAAGACCGCTTTTCGGTACCGGCTATGGAACAGACCACTTTTGAGATCCTTTCAGAGTTCAAAGGGAACGGTTCTCAGTTGGATACAAAAACCTTTAATGAACTTCAGGAAATATTGGAAGTGGCCGATTTTGTTAAGTTTGCCAAATTAAGTCCATTGCCCGATGTGAACCAGAATATGTTGACATTTGCCTATCTGTTTGTTAATGAGACTACTCCAGCCGAAGCAATCGTGCCGGTCACACCTGTTGAAACAAAAGGCAAGGAAGTCGTGATTGATGATTTGAACGATAAAAAGGAGGACAATCAGTTATGAGTAATGTAACATTTGCCAAACCTGAGCTGTTTTATCTTTTGCTCGGATTGATACCCATGATTGTTTGGTATGTCATGCGCCAAAAAAAGTCGAAACCAAGTATTCAGATCAGTTCACTGGATGCACTTAGAAAAGTGCCTTTAACATGGAAACACTCGTTGCGCCATGTTGCTTTCGTGTTGCAGTTGGGTGTACTTGCATTGATTATTACCTGTCTGGCCCGACCGCAATCATCCGATAGTTGGCAAAACCAGACAGTTGAAGGGATCGATATCATGATCGCGCTCGATATGTCGAGTTCGATGCTTGCACGCGATTTTCAACCCGACAGGTTGGAAGCAGCCAAATCAGTGGCAACTGAATTTATCTCTGGTCGCCAATACGACCGTATTGGATTGGTGGTCTTTTCAGCCGAAAGTTTTACCCAATGCCCGTTAACGACCGACAGGGCTGTGCTTATCAACCTTTTCCAGAATTTAAAAAGTGGAATGCTTGAAGATGGTACAGCCATAGGTTTAGGATTGGCCAATGCTGTTTCACGGTTGAAGGACAGCGAAGCTAAAAGCCGTGTGGTCATTTTGTTGACTGATGGCGAAAATAACCGTGGGGAAATTGCGCCTATTACAGCCGCCGAAATAGCAAAAACTTTTGGGATAAGGGTTTATACAATTGGGATAGGAACGATGGGAACAGCTCCATATCCGGTACAAACCCCATTCGGCGTACAGATCCGCGACATAGAGGTTAAGATTGATGAAAAGACCCTACAGGATATGGCCGCGATCACGGATGGGAAATATTTCCGCGCTACCAATAACAAGACATTGGTCGAAGTTTACAAGGAAATTGACCGGCTTGAACGGTCAAAAATCGAAAATAAAGAATTTAGCAAGAAAAATGAAGAGTACCGGCGATATGCCATTGGTGCACTCGTTCTCGCGCTATTGGCTATGATTCTGCAATTTGTAGTTTTCAGGCACATCCCTTAAAGGGAACCGATAAAAAATTTGAGTTATGGAGTCTTTTAGATTTGCACATCCCGAATATTTCTATTTTCTACTGGTCATACCGGTATTCACCTTGCTGTTTATTCTTTCAAGGATCAACCGGCGCAGGTCGTTGCGGCTTTTTGGAGAAAACGCCTTGATCACGCAATTGATGCCCAGTGTTTCAACCTCACGCCCGATTATCAAATTCATCATTTGGATGTTGGCCCTGAGTTTTATCATTACAGGTCTTGCCCAACCTCAGTTTGGATCCAAATTATTGACCTCCAAGCGGAAAGGTGTTGAATTGATTATTGCCCTTGACGTTTCAAACAGTATGATGGCTGAAGATATCAAGCCCAACCGACTTGAAAGGGCAAAAAGGGCCATCGCCAAATTGACAGAGCGGCTTCGCGACGACAAGCTTGGATTGATCGTTTTTGCCGGTCAGGCATACGTTCAACTTCCGATCACCACCGATTATGTCTCTGCGAAATTATTCCTGGATGCCATCAATACAAGTATTGTTCCGGTTCAGGGCACAGCGATAGGAGCAGCCATTGAGATGGCAACAAAATCGTTCACCCCAAATTTTGAAGGAAGCAAAGCGGTGATTGTAATTACCGATGGCGAAAACCATGAAGATGATGCAGTTGGGGCCGCAAAGGCCGCTTTGGAGAAAAAAATAGTTGTCCATACAATTGGTATGGGTTTGCCCCAGGGTGCCCCAATACCTGTAGGACCATCAGGAAGCCAGGAGTTTCTCAAAGACAAAGACAATAACACCGTTGTCACAAAATTGGATGAAGAGATGCTGATCAAGATTTCAGATGCAGGCGGCGGGACTTATATAAGGGCAAACAATGCAGAAGTGGGCTTAAATAACCTCTTCAACGAAATTGAGAAGATGGAGAAATCGGAACTAAGTTCGCGTGAATATTCCGAGTATGATGACCAGTTCCCAGTTTTCCTTTCGATTGCCTTTGCTTTGATCCTGCTCGATTTCTTCATCCTCGACAGGAAAAACAAATGGCTTCGTAATTATAGTTTATTTGGCAACCAAAAAGGAACATCTTTATGAAGACATTGATAATCATATTGTTCGTATTTATTGTCACACCAGTTGCATTTGCACAGAAGGAACGCAAATTTGTGCGTGAAGGGAATGGCTATTATGCTGATGGACTGAAGGATACCACAAAACTGGATACAATTAGTTTTGGCAAGGCAGAAGTGGCCTATCGCCGGGCTTTAGAGATCAAACCTGATGATTTCCATTGGCAGTTCAACCTTGCGAATTCACTTTATAAGCAGAATAAGCCGGACCAGTCAGCCGGGGAATTTGAAAAACTGGCAGAAAAAGCAACTGTTCCAGCGGAAAAAGCAATGGTTTATCACAACCTTGGGAATTCACTTCTTGCACAAAAAAAGTTTGATCCAAGTATCGATGCCTATAAAAAGGCTTTGCGCATTACGCCGAATGACCCTGCAACAAAGTACAATCTTGCCTATGCCATGAAAATGAAACAGGAAGATCAGAAACAAAAGGATAAGAACAAGGACAAGGATAAGGATAAGGACAAAGATAAAGACAAAGACAAAGACAAAGACAAGGATAATAAGGATCAAAACAAGGATCAGAAAAAGGATAATAAGGATCAGAATAAAGATCAGCAGAAACAAGACCAGAAGCAGCAACCACAACAGCAGAACAAAATATCGAAGCAGAATGCCGAGCAAATGTTGCAGGCCCTTGAAAATGACGAGAAACAGACGCAGGATAAAGTAAAGAAAGCTCAGGCGCTTCAGGCAAAAAGGACGAAAGTGGAAAAGAACTGGTAATAATGATTATTTTTGGCAGATTTTAATTAACACATTAAAATATACAGGACACTATGAGGATAAAGCAATTCTATCTTTTAATTTGTGTTTTACTACTTGGTTTACAGGGATTTTCCCAACAGGTCAGCTTTACAATGGAGGCTCCCAAAATAGTGGAACTTGGCGAACAGTTCAGGCTTGCCTTTACCGTAAATGCAAAAGGCCAGAATTTAAAACTTCCTGAACTTTCTGATTTTGAAGTCCTGATGGGACCTTCAACATCACAGAGCAGCTCATTCCAGATTATCAATGGGGTGAGTTCCCAATCTGTATCGTTTTCCTATTTGTTTGTACTGCTTGCCAAAAAAGAAGGGAAGTTCACAATCAATCCCGCCTCAATTACTGTAAATGGGAACAATTATACCTCCAATGGAGTGACGATCGAAGTTGTAAAAGGGTCAGCGAAACCTTCGGGGGGTGGTGTCGATCAGCCAACTTCAACACCAGGTTCGGTTCCAAGCTCCGATTTGTTCGTGAAGGTGATTACCGATCGTAGAAATGTTTACAAGGGTGACCATATCATGGCCACAATTAAAATTTATTCAAAAGTCAACCTGAATGGTTTTGAAGATATTTCACTTCCAAGTTTTGAAGGGTTCTGGTCACAGGACATCCAGATGCCTCAACAAATTTCCCTTCAGCGGGAGTCCTACAATGGGGAGATTTACAATGTTGGAACCTTAAAGAAAACGTTGTTGTTCCCACAACAGACCGGAAATATCACCATCGGAAAGGTAAAAATCGATTGTGTCGTTCAACAGCGTGTGCGTCAGCCCAAGAGCTTCTTTGACGATTTTTTCGATAATTTTGCCAACGTCAAAGCAACTGTTACAAGCGACCCTGTAATTATTACGGTAAATCCCCTGCCAGCGAGTCCTACAGATTTTTCAGGTGCCGTTGGAAGGTTCGACCTTCGTTCGTCGATAACGGCGACTAATGTAAAAGAGAATGATGCCATTACGCTCCGCATTGATGTGACCGGAAATGGAAATATCAAATTGATCAACGCCCCCAAATTAAAATTGCCTGCCGACTTCGAGATTTATGACCCAAAAACAACAAGCAATTATACCGTAGCAACTGACGGCCTCAACGGGAATATCTCATTTGAATATCTCTTCTTACCCAGATTTGCCGGCGATTATACGATCCCTCCTGTCAATTTTGTCTATTTCGATGCCGGACTTGGGAAATATGCCACCAAATCGTCACAGGAATTCAAGATCCATGTTGCAAAAGGGGATGGGACACAATCGGCGAATGTAAGAAGTGCAGTAACAAAAGAAGATGTTAAATTCCTGGGCAAGGATATCCGTTTCATCAAGCAAGGTGCCATTGAGTTGCAACCCAAAGGGTACATTTTCTTTGGATCGTTTGGTTTTTACCTGATTTACCTGATTGGGGCAATAGGACTTTTAGCTCTCTATCTATTTTATCAGCAGCGGATCCGTGAATATGCCAACGTTGCCCGAATGAGGAACAAAAAGGCAAGTAAAGTGGCTTTGAAAAGGTTAAAGGAGGCCAATGGGTACCTGACTGCAAGCTCAACTGAAAAGTTTTATGAAGCGGTAACCCGTGCTTTCTGGGGTTATCTGAGTGACAAGCTCACCATTCCGGTAGCTGAATTGAACAAGGAACGTGCCTCTGCTTCGCTAATGGATCACAAAGCATCCGAAAATGTCGTGGCGCGGTTTATCCAGATTTTGGATACCTGCGATTTTGCAAGGTTTGCCCCGGCAGAAAGCAACGCTAAAATGCATGAGGTCTATGAAGAGGCTTGTGATGTGATGAGCTTGATGGAAAAGGAGATACATTAGAAATAAAGACTAATAATCATGAAAATTTTAACCTTAAAATATGGTTTGCTGATTGTGATGATGACTGTCATTCAGTTTTCTTTTGGTCAATCCAATGCAGTGAAAGATTCGCTTAACGTTGCGAACCAGCTTTATTCATCGGCAAAGTATGCCGATTGCATCCGAAAATACCAATTTGTTGTTAAACAGGGTTTTGAATCAGCGGAGGTTTATTACAATCTAGGGAATGCCTTCTACAAATCGGGGAATGCCACTTATGCGATCCTGAATTATGAAAGGGCAAAAAAATTGGCCCCCAATGACGATGACATTCAATACAATCTGGATCTTGCGCGTACACAGGTAGTTGACAATATCGTTCCATTGCCGGAACCTGGATTTTTACGCTGGTGGAAGGAATTCATCACTTCGATGTCCATAAATACATGGGGGACTTTGAGTATCCTCACCTTCTTTATTTTCCTCTCTTTGTTTGGGTTGTTCCTTTTATCAGGTACATACCAGGTTAAGCGCCTTGCATTCTGGATTTCCATTTCCGCAATATGTATCTCTGCAATAACATTTACGATAGGTGCAAGCCTTCAGTCCAAACTGATCAACCACAATACAGCCGTGGTCACCGACCGCAGCGTAAGGGTTAAAGCTTCTCCCAGTGAAACAGGAACGGAGTTGTTCATTGTTCATGAAGGGGTAACAGTACGACTTACTGACAAGCTTGGCGATTGGGTTTATGTAAGCCTTCCCGACGGGAATAAAGGTTGGATCAAAGAAGCGTCGTTGATACGGATTTAAATGGCGGCTGGCAATTAGCTTCTTGCAACTGGCAATTGGCAGCTGGCTATTAAATAGATCCTATTCTATTTCAAAAGTAGAATAAGATTGCTCGTGCTTTCAAGCCAGTTGCAAGAAGCCAGATGACAATCGCTATCCAGTTTATAGAAACGGTATCCAATAATTTGCACAATCAAGCTAGATGCCAGTTGCAAGCCGCCAGTAACATTCTGAAATCAAAGTCCTTCCCATGAGATACATCGACCTTACACATACACTCCATCAGAATATCGCTGTTTTCCCCGGTGATGATTC
>CAIYPA010000185.1 GCA_903927965.1 uncultured Bacteroidia bacterium
ACCACAGGATCTGACTGTAAAAATTCCGCCAGATCAGTTCTGAGAGGAAAGTATCGGAGTGCAGGATTGCGAGGGCCGTCACCTTTCGAATGCTGATTGTCCCAAAACGTAGGTGGACACTTAACTTTGAAGTGCCATTCCGCGCCGGGAAATCCCTGTTCGCGGCGTAACCTTCCAGTAATGTTTGCGGAAGCGACTTGGAAGGAAATGCAACACGCACTTGCTCAAAACCGATATCCTCAATGCTCATCATTGGCAATGGCTTGATTCTGATAAAATTATGAAAATACTTGGAGGTGATTAAGGGTCGGACCATCTCTTTGTTGAATTTCTCAAGGAACTTATTTTTGTATGGTGTAAATACTGTATAAGGCTTCCCATCGTCCTTTACAAGTTCATCTTTCTCAAAGAGCACATGGTCCTTGTAAGAATGATATTCGATCTTGTTGATTTGAAGGAACCTTTCAACATGCAAATCACGGAACACCGAATAGGGTTCATAATCGCGGTTGGTATAGACTGAACAGATGTGGAACTCTTCGGCCATTTTTACAAAAACGTCCTGCGGTTTTCCATGTGCGATATAAATGCTCGAACCTATCTTTTCAAGCGTTTCTTTAATTCCGACAAGTATTTTATAAATAAAATTGACGCGAAAATCAGGCCGTACTTCCAGACGTTCAAGGATATCTGGATTAAAGATAAACAATAACAAAACATTTTCACGTGTTTTTAAGGCGTGGTAAAGAGCCGTATTGTCTTCCAATCTCAGATCGCGCCGCATCCAAACAATATTTACGACTTTCTTATCTTTTTTATTCATGCAAATCAATCTATTAATTTATAATCCCCGATCCGATAGAAATACCAAATTGCGAGGCATTAAATATAACAAGAAACCAAAAACAAAATCTATTTTTACACTTAAATATTATCAATTTCAAAAAATACAACATCAAAACAAATATGCCAAAAAGAGGTTTTGCTAGCGATAACAATTCAGGGATACATCCTGAAATTTTAAAGGCTATTGAATCAGCCAATACCGGACATTCCATTGGTTATGGTGACGACATTTGGACAAAAGAGGCGGTGTCACTTTTTAAAGATGAATTTGGTGCCGACACAGAAGTCTTTTTTGTCCTGACTGGTACAGGTGCCAATATCCTTGGGATCCAATCTGCTATTCGTTCTTTTCATGCAGTACTTTGTGCAGAAACTGCCCATATTCATACTGATGAATGTGGTGCCCCTGAAAAATTCACGGGCAGTAAATTGATTCCTGTCCCAACTTCCAACGGAAAAATAACGGCCAAACAGCTTGCCAAATATTTGCATGGATTTGATTTTGAACATCATTCGCAACCTGGATTGATCAGCATTACCCAGGTAAGCGAGATGGGAACGGTCTATTTGGTCGAAGAGATCAGAGAATTGGCAGATTTGGCCCATAGCCATGGTATGTTCCTTCATATGGATGGGGCACGGATTTCGAATGCGGCTGTTTCTCTCGGTTTGCCGTTCAGGTCCTTTACCAAAGATGCAGGAGTCGATATCCTCTCCTTCGGTGGGACAAAAAATGGGATGATGATTGGAGAGGCAGTCCTTTTTTTCAATCCACAGTTGACCCGGTACAGTAAATATTACAGAAAGCAAGCCGCCCAACTTTATTCCAAAATGCGGTTTGTCGGCGCTCAGTTCGTTCCTTATCTCAAATTGGGAATTTGGAAAGAGACAGCGACACATGCCAACAGGATGGCGAAAATACTCGAAACGGAAGTCCATAAAATTAAGGGGATCCAGATTACCCAGAACGTGGATGCCAATGGTATTTTTGCAATAGTTCCCAAAGAACTGATACCGCAAATGCAGGAGGCTTACTTCTTTTATCCATGGGATGCAGAGCGTGGCGAAGTCAGGTGGATGACCTCTTTTGATACGACAGAAGAAGACATCCTGAATTTTGTGGCAGTGATCAGGAGATTGTTGGGAGAGTAAATCTGGTATAAAATAAAAATCCCCCTTGCTCCCTCTTTTCCCAAAGGGGGAGATCCATCGAATATTTATTTGACATAATGAATGAATATTCTGCTAATAAAAAGCACTTTAAAGAAACCAAATTATCTTTGAAGTACTCCCCCTTTTGAAAAAGGGGGGCAGGGGGGATTTCGATGTAAATACTTAATATTTAATACTTTAACTTAATTTTATGCTAATCTTATTGAATCTCTAAGACCAACCCATCATACGCAGGTTCAACATTTGGAGGCAATACGGCCATCAGGTCCTGATGTTTGCCCATTTCGTGGCTCATATGGGTGAGATAAGCCTTCCTGGGTGAGATTTTTTTGATCAGCTCCAAAGATTCATCAAGGTTCAGGTGCGAAATATGCCAGGTTTTACGTAATGCACAAATAACAAGTGTGTCAATACCGACTAATTTTTCAAGTTCTTCATCCTCAATTTTATTAAAATCGGTGAGATAGGCAAACTTTCCAAAGCGGAAACCATAAACCGGAAGCTTGTGATGATAAACCCTGACCGGAACAATATCAATGTCGCCAATATTGAAACCGCCTTTCTCAAGGTCAATTAAATCCATTTGTGGTGTGCCAGGATATTTGATTTCGGTAAAAGCGTAATTGAAAATCGACCTTAGGTTTTTTTGGACGCGAGGTTCGCAATAGACATCGAGGGATCCCTTCCTCAACCAATTGAAACTTCTGATATCGTCCAAACCAAAAATATGGTCGGCATGTTCGTGGGTTAGCAAAACGGCATCGAGACGATCGACATGATGGCTCAACATCTGTTGCCTGAAATCGGGGCCAACATCCACAACGATCCTGGTGGGTCCGTTCTCGACCATTATTGCACTTCTAAGCCTTTTATCTTTAAAATCAATCGATTTACATACATCACATTTACAGGCTATTACAGGTACTCCTTGAGATGTTCCGGTTCCCAGCAGGGTTATTTTCATGTGTTCTTTTCATTATCCATCAAACGTACATCAAAAAATAATTTCAACCAAAGAAATCCTTACCTTTGTCAAAAATTGAATTATGGGCATTCTTTACCTCGTACCCACTACACTTGGCGAGACCGGTACAACACATGTTATCCCCGCAGACGTGGCTGTTATTGTTAAGAAAATCAAGTATTTTATCGTTGAAAATATAAGGACTGCGCGGCGTTACCTGCGAAAACTTGATCCAACCATCCAGATTGACGACCTGATTTTTTTTGAATTGAACCAGCACACAAACAGCAGTCAAACCGATGAGTTCTTACAACCGGTGATTGATGGATATGATGTTGGGATTATTTCGGAAGCGGGATGCCCGGGCGTTGCAGATCCTGGTGCCGAAGTGGTTAAAAAAGCACATACCAAACAGATTAAAGTGATCCCACTTGTGGGGCCCTCATCTATTTTGCTTTCGTTGATGGCTTCGGGGATGAATGGCCAGAATTTTGCCTTTATTGGATATATACCTGTAAAACAATTGGATAGGATTAATGCGATCAGGGAGTTGGAAAAACGTTCTGGATTGGAAAAACAAACACAGATCTTCATCGAAGCCCCTTATCGCAATGGTCCGCTTCTGACCGACCTGATCAATACACTTGGTGACCAGACCCGCCTCTGCATTGCCTGCGATATCACGTTGGATAGCGAATATATTAAAACACAATCAGTTGCTCAATGGAAACATGGGGTTCCTGATCTGAACAAAAGGCCAACTATTTTTTTGGTGCAAAAGGATTAGAATGAAGGATCACCCTTCGGAGGTACTCCCCCTTAGAAAAAGGGGGCAGGGGGGATTTGTATTATCTAATTCATAATCAATATTATACCATATCATCCTTGTTTGATCCCTTTGCGCAACAAAGGGTATTCAAATTCAAAATTGGGGGTAAAAACTCCCTTTCCAATCTGTTTCTCGATTTGTGAAGGGCTCCAGAATCGACCTTCTTCAACCTCTTCGCTGTGAAGCCTGATTTTTTGGTAGTCGTAGCACACAAAATAGTAAACAAGTTCTGATTCAATTTCGGAGTCCCACCTGTATTTCCCGAGTGACCTGGCCGAAAAATTCTCAAGTCCGATTTCTTCAAAGGCTTCGCGCCGAAGGGCTGTTTCAAGATCCTCCCCAAACGAAATATGGCCACCTACAGAAGTATCCCATTTCCCTGGCTGGACAAGTTTGCTCATTGGCCGTTTCTGAAGATAGATATGTCCATGAGGATTTAAAACATGAAGGTGAATTACCGGATGCAGTATCTTTTCCCCTTTATGACACATTGATCTTGGGGCCTTACCAATGATTTTTCCATTCTCCTCGACTACCGGAAGCCACTCCTCATTTTCAAATGAGTTGAAAATTTGCACGTTGCCTTTGCTTGCATTTCTTTTATTTTTGACAAATTCAATAATAAAATAGATTACAAACAGGATATAAAATAAACCACCACTGATAAATGCCCATGCCTCTTTGCTCATAAAAAATGCAGAGTAGAGAACAAGAGCGGTGTGGGCGATGATGATGAAAAACAAATTGCGAAGGTTGCGCTTGAAAAGCAACTCCTGGGCCTGGTTCATCTCTACCCCTTTCATATATCTGCGGGTCATTGTCCCTACGATATCATATGAGGAAAAAACAGAAACACCCAATATTGCACAAAGGATCAATTCGATGAGCGCCGGTTTAAGCTTGAAGAAAATATCGTTCTCAAGGATAATAGAAATACCCGACAAAACAACAAGCAAACCTGTATCCAGGAGTACGAATTGGTCAAACCGTTTTTCGTTGTACCAGGTAATGCCCAACTCTGCAATACCAATCGAAACAGCCACAACCAAGCCCACTTTCATTCCCCAAAGTTCGTCAGCTACGATAAAAACGAACAATGGTATAAATCCGGGAAGTAGTTTTTTAATTAGCTCTGCTTGTTTCAACTTGGAAAAAAGGTGAAAAGATCGACTATTAAAAGTTTATGCTTAATTTGATCCTTTTGGACGGATTTGAATTGTGGGCCAAACATCGGTAGAGCGGTAAATTTTATAGACCCTTATGTAAAAAACAAGGGGCGAATAGGCAGGTATCGAAGATTGAGACTGACTAGAATAAGCAAGTTTTGAAGGAATAATCAATTTAGCTTCACTGCCCAATTTCATGTATTTAATTGCTTCATCCCATCCTGCAACTACAGCACCTGCACCGACTGTAAAAGAAAATGGCTCGAATTCACCCGATTTATCGAATTCATATCCATCTCTTATGCCTTCGGTAGGGTCATCTTCAATCAGATATCCTCTATAATAAACCTCCACAAGATCGCCAGCTTTGATTGATGTTGTATCGGTACCCGCTTTGGTCTCTACAAAATACAGTCCCGTGCTTGTTGGGGAAACAGTTGGGTGATATTTGGCAATGTATTTCGTTAAATACTCTTTTTCCAGGTCACGTGCGGCCTGACCAGCCGGCGTCTTGCATGAAAAAATCCCCAAAACAGGTAAAACAATGACAATAAACAACTTAAAAAAACTGATTCTCATACTTCAATGATTTAGCGCAAAATTAACCCAAATTTATACCCTGACAAGTAAATTGCAGGAAAAATGATGTTTGTTATTAACAATCCTTATTTAATTGCTCAGCATATGCTGGCAATAACCCTTTAAACAACGATATGGCTTCTTTCATGGAAAGTTTAGTATCCCCTCCCGAAGCATTCCGATGGCCTCCCCCACCAAAATGGGCTGATGAAAACTCGTTCACTGCAAAATTCCCCTTCGAGCGGAAAGAGAGCCTGATCTGGCCGTTTTTTTCCATAAAAAATGCTGTAAAGACAATTCCTGCAATCGAAAGCGGATAGTTTACAAATCCCTCTGTATCACCAGTTTGGAAATTAAACCTTTTAAGCTCCGCTGATGTTAACCAGATCAAGGCAGTCCTGAACTGAGGGAAAACTTCCATTTTTTCGGAAAGGCAATATCCGAGCAGCTTCATCCTCTTTTCAGAAAAATTATTGTAAAGTGCTTCATTGACTTTCTCTTTATCCGCACCTATATTTATCAGTTCAGCAATAACATGGTACATTCCAGGCCTTGAGGCGTTGTGGCTCAATGAACCCGTATCGGCAATGATTCCCGTCAACAGCGCATTGGCACCTATCTCTTTAAGATGGCCCTCCATCCCCAATGCAACGATAAAATCATAAACCAGCTCTGCCGTCGAACTTACATTGACGTCCCAAAATCGGTATTCTGTCTCGATTTTCGGATCTGGATGATGATCGATCAACACAATTGGAGTCGATAATGAACGAACAATTTCTTCCAGTTTGCCAAGTCTTTTGAAATCGCTGAAATCGAGCAAAAACAAAACGTCAGCCGATCGGATCAATCTGCTACACAAATCTGGATTTTGATCGTAAACCATGGGTTTGTCATCACTCCCCAACCATTCAAGGTAAGCTGGATAATCATTGGGAACAATCACTTGCGTTTCAAATCCGGCATGTTTAAAAACATCGTTCAAACCAATTGTTGAACCGATCGCATCCCCATCCGGATTGACATGAGGTATAATTACGATACGTTTTACGTCTTTCCTAAGCCATTCATTCAGCTTCAAACATGTACTCAAATCGAATCTTTCCAAGCTGTTCAATTTTAATAAAGATGCAAAGATACCATTATTGGTTGTATCCCTTTGAACGATAAAGCCACTAAATTTCATTAATTCCATATATTTCTGATTTACAAATATATAGCCATATAGATTTTTAATAGGTGTTTTAAACCAAATAAATCTTGCTCTAATTGAGCTTCTGACTTATTTGACTATTTTTATCAAATTCAATTTGAAGATCATTTTATTCACTTTAATACAACTTTATTATGTCTGGAAATATCACATTTACAATGATTAAGCCCTGCGCAGTGAGAAGTAATTTCATTGGCCCGATCCTTAAGATGATCAATGAAAAAGGGTTTCGCATTAAGGCAATGAAGATGACCCATTTTACGAAGGAACGTGCAGAGGCCTTTTATGGTATCCATGCAGGCAAGTTTTTCTTCGACGGTTTGGTAGAATTTATGTGTTCCGGACCTATTGTTGCAGCGATCCTTGAAAAGGAAAATGCGATTGACGATTACCGCGAATTGATCGGGAATACAAACCCTGAAAAAGCTGCTGAAGGGACAATCAGAAAATTGTATGCCGAATCAATGACTGCCAATGCAGTTCATGGAGCAGACAGCGATGAAAATGCACTTCGCGAAGGATCGTTTTTCTTTTCGGAATTTGAACAGTTTTAAAAAAGCAACTGGCAACTGGCTTCTGGCGACTGGCCTCTGGTTGCTTGAAGTCAGTTTCCAGTCGCTAGCCGCGAGTTGCAAGTTGCCAGTCACCAGCCGCTAATTGCCAATCGCAAGTAGCCAGCCGCAAGTAGCCAGTTGCCAGCAACTTTACTTCCTGAACAACAGACAAACTGGTTTAAAAGCTTTAATCTCATCGGTAAACTGGAGTTTTCCAGTTTTGGTATCCCTGCGAAATGCCACTATGTTATTCGTATTTTGATTTGCAGCAAGCAAATAATCGTTGTTGGGTGACAGCGTAAAATTCCTGGGTGTTTCTCCACGGGTTGATTCCTGTCCAATCAATGTGATCTTACCGGTTTTCGGGTCAACAGAATAGATGGCAATCGAGTTGAGCCCGCGATTCGATGCGTACAAAAAAGCCCCATCATTGGTAATGTGGATATCCGCACAGGTATTTGGTTTATCATATCCTGCCGGAAGTGCCGAAACAGTTTCAAGAATGGTAAAACCACCATCTTTGTTCAAAATTACAACCGAAACAGAACTTCCCATCTCATTGACTACATAAACGATTTTTTTTGTCGGATGAAAAGCAAGATGACGGGGGCCACTTCCCGGAGGCACAACAATGGCAGGAACAGCGGCCTTAACCAATTTGGATTTGACAGGATCAATGTCATAAACTGTAACCTGATCGATTCCAAGGTCGGGAGTAAAGACCCTTTTTGTACCCGGCTCAAAAAAAGCACTGTGAACATGTGGCTCACCCTGACGGGCTTTATTGGGACCGCTTCCATAATGTTGCTGGACATCGGTTGGACCGCTAAGTTTTCCCATTTCATCGATTTTCATTAAACCCACACTACCACCCGTGTAGTTGGCAGCAAGTACATAACCTGATTGGTTAACAGAAACATAGCACGGATGGGCACCTCCACTCGATACTTTGCCAAGGTTAGTCAAAGGCAATTGACCTTTTGTTACGGCAAACGATTCGATAAAACCGGCACTGCTGCCATCTTCGCCCTTCGTTTCATGAACGGCAAGCAGAAATTTCCCATTTTCGGTCAAGGCTAGAAACGAGGGATTATTTGATTTTGCAGCAAGGCCATGGTCGGACAGTTTTCCAGTGGCGGGATCAAGGCTAAAATTATAAATACCTTCACTCCCACCCTCGGTATAAGTCCCGACAAAAAAGTACTGCGGCAATTTATTTGTAGGCTGGGCTAACAAACAACTGCCAATCACTAAACTACAAATTAACGACAACCCAATTCTTTTCATATTCATTATAGTTAAATTTAAAAATTCCTGATCCTGAAAAACGCGGTTGGCAGCTGGGAACTGGCTGCTGGCGACAAGCTACTAGCTTCTGGTTGACCGTTCCATTAAAAGTTTATTGGCATTAATAAGGGCGACCACACAGGATCGCCCCTACCCTATCATAAATGATTATCCAAACAGGAAAACCAAAAATGACTTTCCTACCAGTTAAATTTCAGTCCTGCAAAGAAACGGCGACCGGGTGACATGCTCGTAAAATAACGTGGATCGATGTAATTGAACAGGTTATCTATTCCTGCGGTTACACTTGCCCACCGTGTAATACGGTGCAAGGTAGTCAATTTCCAGTTATAATATTGGCTCAATTTCACTTTTGTGTTCTGCCCCCTTGTATCTGTCCATGTAATGTTGGCATCGCCATAATATTTACCTTGTAATGTGATCGTAGGCCGGTATTTCCCATTTTGGGCTGAGTATTCGCCGGTTAAAACTGCGGAATGTTCCCTTGCTTCAAAACGGTCGATTGCCTCCTCGCTTCGTTTGGTCAATGGCTTCGTCAAGGTATAACCTCCCGATATTTTGAATTGCGGGATAGGCTTATAGTTTAAAAGCAACTCAATGTTCAGCATTTCTGCTGAGGAAATATTCTGATATTGATAGACAAATGGCGGAATGTTTGTATTTGATGCCGAAAACACCTCAGTGATCAGGTTGTTCAATTTATTGTATTGGCCAATAATCGATGCGTTAAAGTTCGCATGGGAATATTCGGAAGAAAAACTGAAATAATTTGAGGTTTCTGGCTTAAGTGCAGGATTGCCAATGATTTTGATCGGTGCCCCCGGGACGTTGAAATCCATATAAAGTTCTTTCAAAGTTGGTGCACGGAACCCACGGCCATATGACCCACGAAGGTTAAAGGCTCCGGGACGGTAATTCAATGCGAGCTGATAGGTCGCGTTTGTATTGTATTCGGAATGAAAAGTCACCCTTCCACCAGCCACTGCGGTCATTTTTGGGGCGATATCCCACACATCCTGGGTAAAAAAGATCAAAGCATCTGCTGTTTTCGCGGTACTTAAACCATTGGCGGAATACAGGTTGTCATTGTTGTACTCGACACCAGCAACCAGTGAATTGGTTTTTGAAAGCTGCATATTATCCTGAAGGCGTGCAGTACGGAAAGTTTTGTCGTAGTGTTTGGTATCCTGACCAACTGTTGGCATATCAAGACTATACGACATATAATGATCGGCATACCATACACCTTCCAACTGATGCTTGTCCGACAATTTATAATTTCCAGTAAACCTCATAGTGTAATCCTCATACCTGCGATCTTCAAGTAAAGCAGTTGTGTTGTTGTCAATTCGCCTGAAATAACTGAAATCACCATTTAATTTCAATTTGTCAGAAAACTGATAGGCTAAACGCTGATCAATCGTATAATTTTTTGTTGGTTCAACGGTTTTCCCCGATTCTTCAGGGTTGATGTCCCAACCATCCAACTTGTTATAAACAACCGATGTCCTCGAATCAAGTTTACCCCCTTTCAGGCCAAGGTCGAAAAAATGGTGTTGTTCGCCATAATCCGAAAAGCGTGTGCCCAGCGAACCTTCGCAGGCTTTTGAATTTTTCTTTGTGATGATATTGATCACCCCACCAATTGCATCCGAACCATAAAGGGCAGATGAAGCACCCCTGACGATTTCGATCCTTTCAATGCTCTCTGTATTGATACGTGACAAATCCACATTGTCTTTTGTATCCCCAGGGTTGAGCCGTTCCCCGTCAACCAGGATCAAAAGGTATTTGTTCCCGAACCCGTTCATTTGCAAGCTACTGCCACCTGAACCGGCAGATAGGTTTTTGAAATCAATTCCAGGAAAATAACCTACAAGCGCATCGCTTAAAGTAATGGCATCGGTTTTCTGTAAATCAGAACCATAAACCACTTGCGTATGGATAGGCATATCCTTGAGTGCCCGATTGGAGCGGGTTGCT
>CAIYPA010000186.1 GCA_903927965.1 uncultured Bacteroidia bacterium
CTTCTTACAGAATTGAATTAAAAGGTGAAAGTTTAAGAAAAAAACGGTAAAATTGTCAGTCATTAGAGTTCTCTGAACCATCATCCCTGAAGGGGGGTCAATATGACCGGAGAAGGGGGGTCAACATCACCGGAATATCCAAAAGCTTACATCAAACAAGTTGGCAGGGGTTTCCAATACAAAAGATTGCATCCGGTTTACTCGCTAAACATCATCAACGAAAATTTTGATAATAATCCTGATACCTATATTTATCATTATCAAATTATTCATACACAGGATACCAATAAGGTAATGGAGGGATTGGAATTCGTTTTTATCGAGTTGCCAAAATTTAAAGCAAAGAAATTTACAGATAAAAAGTTAAAGGTGTTATGGTTGCGTTTTTTATCTGAAATTAACGATTTGCAGGAATGGATTTCTCCTGATTTTTTGGATGTTCCTGAGATAAAAGAGGCGACTGACCTGATCCTTGAAAGTGGTCTGACTAAAGGAGAACTCGAAACTTATGACAGATATTGGGATATTATCAGCACCGAAAAGACCTTTTTAATTGATGCTTATGACAAGGGTATTGAACAAGGCATCGAACAGGAAAGAAAATTCTCGGACAATAAAATAAAAGCTGAAAAGTTGGGAATTGCAAGAAATTTGAAAAAGACAGGAGTCTCAAGCTCCGATATTTTATTGGCAACCGGTTTTACCGAACAGGAGATTGAAAGCGGGCAAATGATATCGGAATAAGGTAAACGGATAATAATTTGGTTTGTATTCCCAAATGCAATTCCATACAGAGTTACTTTAGTTCTTCCTTCAACACCATTTTAACCTTGTCTGCAGAAACAATGTCAGAATAAAAATCAACAAGCGAACTGTAGGTCTCCTTTGGCCATGTGCCACGTATAATTACTAATTCTCTGACATACAATACCTTATCGTCATTTTGTGTTATTGT
This sequence comes from uncultured Bacteroidia bacterium, assembly GCA_903927965.1. Lineage (GTDB taxonomy): Bacteria > Bacteroidota > Bacteroidia > Bacteroidales > Prolixibacteraceae > JAAFHB01. The sequence continues at coordinate 956 of CAIYPA010000186.1, forward strand.
TGTGGTGTACGTCCCAAAATCGGAAGATATTGTTTTTCCGCGAGGCAACGATTCCATTTTGAAGCCTTCCGGCAATTGGATCATCACCGAATCTTTATCTGTATAGGCAAAGTCCTTGTAAACAGACATCTTCCGATTTTCAAGCCTCTCAGGGATGGTCTTTTTCTGATTAAAGATATTCAATGGGATGAACAACCGTGTTCCTGTTTTGGAAGCAAATGAAGTGGCAATGATTGCCACTTTTTCAACTGCCGATGGTATTTTAGCTTTCCTCGCTTCATATCCAAAATCAGATACAATTAATCCTGCAATCTGGAGTTTTTTGTACAAAGCCTTTTCTTGTTCTTTTTTTGGTTCCTCAAGGATTTCCGAAATATTTTCATACTGGTAACCGCTATAGGTTGTTTTCACGGATCCTTGCATCGACCCGTTGGAGCTGACCTGTAAGCTGGCGGTACAATTCTGGCTGTTTTGACTCGCCGAAAACTGTGGCGTGCTCACAATCCGTCCCCCATCTGGTCCGATATTGAGAACCTTTCTTCCTGCAGTTGATAAACCCAGATAACCACAAGGTGCTGTCTGACTTGTACATTCGAGCCATAAGGTGTCATTGTGAAGTGGGACACAAAGGATTGCATGGTTGTTCTGACCAATTGTGGGAAAATCGGCCATGGTGATTCCCTGATTATAGCTAGTTCCGGCAATTGTATAAATCGAAGGGATACCTACTGTTAACAATAAGGCTTTCATGTAATTCGACAATGCTTTGCAATCACCATAACCTAACCGGTCAACCGTTTCTGCCGGGAAGGGCTGATAACCACCGATGCCTAGCTGTATGGCAACATATCGGGTACGGCTTTGCATATATTGGTAAAGTTTCTGAACAATCAGTACAGTATCTTTCAACCCTTTGACCATCTCGCGGATTTCATTTTGCCGTTGCATTGCCAATTGATCCCTTCCCTCATTCAGTTTACCGATCCATTTCCCAAAATCGTTCCAGGAATTCATCGAACCTGAGGAACCATCATAAATGAAATATACGGGAGCGACAATGACACGTGGGGTTTCGAGGTATAATTGGGGAGCCAATGGTTCCTCTCTGAAAGCTTTGAGAGAGTCAAGCTTCCATTCAAAGATCTTGGTGCGATTTTCGTGTTTTTCAGTCCGGCAGTTTGTCGGAAGATGGAACTCCCTGTAACGGATTTTCATCGTATCCGGACAAATTAAAACGAAGGAAGATTTCTCGACCGATAACCTGTAACCACAAACAGGCCGCCATTCAGGATAGCCAATCAATCCAGAGTATTCAATTTCATAATTGTATTCGACTGTGTAGGGATAACTATCGGGATTGAATGTGGCCGTTTTCAGCCGGATATCATCATAGATTGCCCCTGCTGAAGTATAATTCAGGTCCTGAATTGCACTGCTTTTCAGCTTATCATCTGGTAAGCCAAGCATATTATAGCTTTTACCATTAATCGAGGTAACTTTCGACGACTTGTCGTAAGGCAATACAATCTCTGCAAAATCATCCCCTTTTTTATCAAGGATCGTAAACACAACATGCACACGTTCAACAGCTTTTCCGTAGTTCTGAATTTCAAACTCTTGGTGAAAATCGCGGCACACTGCCCATGCATCTTTTTTCATTATGGAATCGATTGAAAAGGCCGGATAAAACTGGACAAATTTGTCTTTTGCAAAAAGTGTAGAATTGATTGCCAGTAACATACCGGCTACAAACCATGATTTTACAGACATTTTGGCTATATTTTTTTGAGGATGATCTGTTCGGCTTCTTTATTGACAATTGCATTATAGAACTCTTTTAATCCCTGATATTCAGAAGGTAAAAAAGTTGTTTTATCAATTGAAATGCGTAAACTGACCACAATTTTGTTTTGGGCTTGCACAACCTGATAAACGAATTTTGCGCCATTATCTTCCGTTGTCATTGATAAGTTTTTAGGAAGTTCATCTACTTTATATCCTTCTGGAATTTTAAACTGGATGGTAAAAATATCGTATGACGGAACGCCAAATTCAACAGGATATTCACGCTGTGGCGAATTAAATGGATTGCTCCTTACACGGCCAATGACGATCGGATCAATATAGACAATATCTGAACCGGCCTCCTGCCCTTCTTTTAATGAAATTTTATACTCTTGAATTATAGGTAGTTCCAAACTATCAAGGTTAACATAGGCATAGGTTGAATAATCAATATCTGATGAACTGTTTTTTAACTTGTTGAAAAATTCCTGCTTGCCTCCTGCCAATTTCACTGCTTCGCGAAAATCGTAAGCATTTAATCCTGTCAACTGGTTATTTAACGTACCAGAGACTTTCCCACCCACGATTTCAAGATCAACCTTCGTAATTTCGACGGATCTTGTGTTTTGGAGCGGAACAGGCTCTGCCCCATCCGTTGTAATCAACTGTCCTTCCCCATTCAAACAACGGAAAGGTATGTATCCTGCCTGTAAGGATGGTTCGGTTGCATCAAGCAAAAAAGGTTTTCCATCGACCACTGCTTTAACAATAACATAGTTGCAATCGCTGATGGAAGCATGTGCAAACGAAATCATCCCATTTTGCCGGGTGCTTAAAATGACCGGGTTGGCACTTATACCCGCCTTGTTCAGCATAACGGTTAGTAAAAGATTGATGTCTGCGGAATTCCCCGTTTTATCGGCATAGGTTTTTTTTAAATTTTTGCTTGTATAACAAGAATTGGACCCGTCCCATTTCATAACCTTTTGCACATGATGAAAGACTGCATTAAGCTTGCCCAGGGTGTCGTCAATTCCTTTTGTTAATTGATTGACAATATCTTTCGCAAAATTATCGTTTTTAAGTTGCAAACCAAAATTGTCATCAAGAGCCAATTCTTTGGCAATATCGATCCACGAAGTCGTATAGTTTTTAAACTTGCCCCCTACTAGTAAAAAATTGATACTGGCCAATTCAAATTTGATCCGGGAAGTAAAATTTTCAATCGTCGTCAAATAAGGTTCAGTTTTTATTGCTGGTATGTCCATTGCAGCATAATCAAATGTCTTGGTCTGGTAGGTAATATTCTGGTTTACTGCTTGGTTTTGAGCCGATGAAAACCCGCCCTGGTTGGTTCTAACATTTTCAAAATAGTTGATCGATTCTGTACTTTGACTTGATTTGTTAATGAGCAAACGATGATACCCAAGCATAGTATGGTTATAGTTAAAGTACTCGGGATAAACCACCTTATATTGGCTCCATCTTACAGGAATAGCATATTGGAATTTCCAGGTACGGAGGTTCCACATCAGGTTGGTGCTGATTGTATAGTGAAGATCGATTACTGATCCAACCTTTACGGATGGTAACGAAATACGGACAGCTTCCCAGAATTTGTTTTCTCGTTCCCTGAAAATAGCATCCTTCTTTAATTCCGATTGTACGATTTTACCTTTTTCATAATTGCTGGTTGTCCCTTTTATCTGTTGCAAATCTTCTTTTGAACTACCATTTGAATAGAGCGAAACCATAAAGTTGCCCCAACTTACGCCGCTTTGCTTGAGAATTTTAATCCTGACAAAACGTTCAAAGGTAAGCTTAAAACCATCACCTACTTCATATTTCACATAAGAGGAACCCTCATCATAGAGTATAACCGCCTCCGCTGTGGTATCGTTCAGGTAGGTTTTCATGGCCATCTCCTCTTGTGACACCTTCTCAAATTTGACTTTAGGAGCCTCCTGAGCAGAAGACCTAAATGAAATTACCAACATGCTCAAAAACAATAAAACCAACCTTTTCATAGAAATAATTGATAGTTAAACAGCCATAAATTAAAAGAATGCCAAATATAACGAAAAATATAACTTATGTAAATTGCAATAAAGAAAAAATGATTGGATTTTGGCAGGTTTTTGTCTTCTGCCACGATCGTAAGACTTACTTATTAATAAGTTTCTTTAATCCCAATCCTGCAACTTATCCAGATCGCGACGGTCCTTTTTGGTTGGACGACCGGTTCCACGGTCGCGTTCGAAGGTGTTCATCTGGGCACGGATTTCGAGGATTTTCAATTCTTCGGGCGGGGTGATGTCCTCGACATAATCGACTACAAGTTTGGCACCGACACGTTTCCCAATTAGCCCAATCACTCTGTAGGAGTAGGTCACAGGGTTTTTACGGATTTTGATAATGTCGCCGATCTTGGGAACCCTTGAGGGTTTTACTGAGATTCCATCAATGGTAATACGGCCCTTCTTGCACTCCTCGGTGGCAAGTGTCCTTGTATGAAAAAGGCGAACGGCCCAAAGCCATTTATCGATCCTAACTGGTTCGTCCATGAGACATTAGATTGATGATTAATATTTATGGGGCTGGCAACTGGCGACTAGCGGCTGGCAGCTGGCAGATTCAGAAGCAACTTGCTACTGGCGGCTGGCTACTGGCTTACCCTGAACTTAGAACTTTTTTAACCTCTCATTAATCCTGTAAAGGATTAACTATGGGTAGAAAGCATTCTGATATCTGAGATTTCGTCCCTGACGGGACGAAATATTATGATGCTCTCAACTTCTACCAATATTTTGTGCCTAAGGCACACATCGTAAAACAGAAAGAGAGATTTTAACAAAGTCGTTCAAATGCTATTTGTTTCCTACATCCTGTTTTCCAGAATAATTGGATCTAAAGGAAAAGTTTAATCAAAATTTGATTGCACGTTCAAACTTTTGAACGCTGCCAGTCGCCAGAAGCCAGCTGCCAGTAGCAATCCCCACCTACTTCTTATTGTACGTATTCATCGCCCTTTCGGCACCCATGGTTGCAAA
>CAIYPA010000187.1 GCA_903927965.1 uncultured Bacteroidia bacterium
AAGACCGCTAAGACCGCAAAGGATCTAAAAAACAAGACTTTGCGTAACCTTGCGTACTTTGCGAGACATAAAAATAAATAAAAGGTTTCGCGCAAAGACCGCTAAGACCGCAAAGGATTTGATAAACAAGACTTTGCGTAACCTTGCGTACTTTGCGTGACATAAAAAAAGATTCGCTCAAAGACCGCTAAAACCGCAAAGGATCTAAAAAACAAGTCTTTACGTAACCTTGCGTACTTTGCGAGACATGAAAACACATAAGGTTCACTTAACAAGTTTGGATATTGCCCTGAACTCGGGAGCTTTGGCCGAACGTGTCAATTCGAATAGGATCGACTCACAAGTGGCCATCATGATATTCTCAAAACGGAAACGGTCCATTGCCCCAATTTTACTTATTTTGGAACGTGAAGTAATACAATCGGTTACAACGATAGGGTTATAACCTGCATCTTTCAGGTCAACGGCTGTTTGTAAGACACATACATGGGCTTCAATCCCACAAATGATAATGTTCCTGAATTGGTGCAAACTTAAAAAATCAACATACCCTTCTGCCCCTAGGCAACTGAAATCGGTTTTCTCGAAAGCTGAAAAACCGGGTACGAGAACTTTCAGGTCTTCAATAGTTTCACCTAAACCTTTGGTATATTGCTGTGTAAATATTGGGGTAATGCTAAGAACATTAAATCCTTCTACAAGAATTTTTGTGTTTTTTAAAAGCAATTCCTTTTCATCCATCGCAGGGAAGAGTTTCTCCTGAAAATCGATAAACAAGGCTGATGTGTTTTCTTTTGTTATTCGCATTGAGAATTAAAGAATTAAGAAATTAAAGAATTAAGAATTGCTGACAAACATGCTTGAAGGCGGGAAAGAAATTGACAATCGTCAGTCAAGTTTAATTACCGGAAATTTCAATGATGAAAACTTCTTTTTTCGGGCGATAAAGAAATCAAAAATCACACTCCCTTGATAAACTTCAGGGTGGTTGGAGTTTCTAACGTTCTGGGGCAGTTCCTTCCTTTTAAGCTTAAGTTTTTTTAAACTCTTGTAGAATTCGAGGTGGGCTTCCAAAACTTTGACAAATGCTTTTATCTGACCAGTAACCAGAAATTGAATTGCTGCAACACCATCAAGAATCATCCTGATAAAGATTGTATTGAATAATTTTCCTTTTGGAAGGTTTTTGTAAAGGAGAAAAAGGTTGTTCCGGAAATTCAGGAAGATTTTTTGAGGGCTTCCATAGGATAGGCTACCTCCTCCCAGGTGGAAAACCTTGGATGTTGGGCAAATGGCAATTTTGTATCCACGGTTTTTCATCCTCCAGCAAAGGTCGATCTCTTCCATATGCGCCCAGAAATCAGCATCAAAACCTCCGAATTCATGCCATAAACTACCCCTGACCATAACGGCTGCCCCACTTGCCCAGAAAACCGAAATCGGATCATCGTATTGACCAGAGTCCACCTCCTGTTCATTAATTATCCTACCCCTGCAGAATGGAAATCCGAGACGGTCGATAAAACCTCCAGAAGCCCCTGCATATTCAAACTTTTCGCGTTGGTCCAATTGCATGATTTTCGGTTGACAAGCTGCAATCAAAGGATTGGCATCCATCATATTAATTAAAGGTTCCAACCAATTTTCGGTCACTTCGACATCAGAATTAAGCAAAAGTAAATAATCTGCACAATTGTCTTTTAATGCCACGTTGTAACCTTTGGCAAAACCGTAATTGCGGTCAAGCTGCAAATATTTTATTTCTTTAAATTCTTGATTGATAACATTGTAACTATCATCAGTCGAATAATTGTCAGCAACTACAATTTCAACCCAATCATATTGGGAGTATTTCACCACTGAGGGGAGAAACCGGCGGAGATGGTGGCTTCCATTCCAATTTAATATGACGATAGAGAGTTTCAATTTCAAAGATAACCAGGAGCATTTGTGTCAAAAGTCTTGTTCTGAACCGCTTCGTCTTTATTAAACTTCCATCTGCGGTGGGACCATAACCAGTATTCGGGCTGTTCAATAATTTGTTTTTCAAGTAAACGGGCACATTTTTCAGTAATCTCAAATTTGGGACAATCAGCTGCATGTTCGGTTACCAGGATATATTCGGCCTCATAATATCCACGCCTGATTTTTCTGGAATTCAAAAAGACGACAACAGCATCAAGTTTTTGTGCCACCTTTTCAGCCCCAAGAACCCATGGAGTCTGCTGATTAAGAAAGGTTGTCCAATGATGAAATTCGTAAATCCGTGGCGTCTGATCAAATAAGAAGGGCGACAGAAATGGTATCCCTTTAATATTATCACCTATCAACTTCCGAAAAGTTTCCGAACGTTCAACTGGAATGCCTCCAAACCTGCTCCTAAGGTTAAAATAGAATTTATCGAATGCAAGATTTTTGACCCTCTTGTAAATCGGATAAAAGCGATGTTTCGAATAAAGTGGCCAGTGCGAAAACCATTCCCAATTGTTGTAATGTCCTAAAAATCCAATTACTGGCCGACCTTTGTCCAGGTAATTGTTAGCAAGTTCTGGATTAAGGAACTTTACATGTTTCATAGCTTGTGAAGCAGTGATCCTGTCATAATAGAGTGTCTCGATCATAGTATCACAAAGATGGCTATAATATCGTTTAGCAATTCTGGATCGTTCTTCATTTGATTTTTCCGGAAAGGATTTTGCAAGGTTTTCTGCAACATCATCGCGACGGTACCGAAAGATATAAAATGAAAAAAAGAAGATCAGATCGGAAAAAACGTAATGGATAGGAAGTGGAAATATTCTAAATATCAACGTTACAAATCTGATCAAATGGAAACCAATTTTTGCCATAGCCCCTAAGGTAATGTTTTATTCAATTCAGTTTAATCCGCAGACCAAAAGCTTACAAAAAGTGCTTATGCACAATCGCGTAAAATTCCTCGAAATAGGCACTATTGGAAGCTACAATTTCACCTTTGAAGAGAAACTCATTATTTCCATTGAAGTCGCAAACTTTTCCACCCGCCTGTCTGAGGATAACTACTCCTGCAGCCACATCCCAGGGTTTAAGTCCATGCTCATAAAATGCTTCAAATCGGCCGGCAGCAAGATATGCTAAATCGGTTGCGGCAGAACCTAACCTTCTCAGTCCATGCGAATGGACCATGAAATGGCGCATCAACGAAATATTTCCCTCCAATTTTTCGAAAGCAGTATAGGGAAAGCCTGTGGCAATCAACGCATCACTGGTTGTTGAGGCAACCGAAACTTTTATCTCTTCGCCGTTAAGGTAAGCCTTACTTCCTTTCCATGCAAAGAAACATTCATCCTGTGTCACTTCGTAAACAACACCCAGGACCAGCTCATCTTCTTCCATTAAGGCGATGCTTACGGCAAAAGGTGGCAGGCTATGAATAAAATTTGTGGTACCATCAAGTGGATCAATGATCCATTTGTACTTTTCATCTGAACTTGATCCGGTTCCCTCTTCTGCAATAAAGCCGGAACCTGGCAATAAATCACGCAGGCCATCAACGATCAACTGCTCGGCTTGCTTATCAACATAGGATACAAAGTTCGCTTTTCCTTTAACTTCAATGGTGTCAAGGTTGAATTTTTCGCGTTCTTCAGCGATAAAAAGTCCTGCTATTTTAGCAATGCCCTGAACTTCAAAGCATAGATTCTCAAGATTCATAATTTTTTTTGCAAAAATAGTTATAATATATGTTTATAACAGAAATTCCCAATGTTTGTTTTAACCTATTTTGTGGCCCTGATCAATCCCCTTCTCAAATAGGGTGCCCTTAATTTTTTATCGTAATAAAAAAGTATAAATCCATCAGAATGGGAGGTCTCAAATCCATTCCTGATTAAAAGCGAATTAAACTCCTCTTCGTCCTGCTGCTTGTGATAGGTGCAGATTGCAACTTTTAGGGGTTTTTGTTCTGCAAGTATTCTCTTACATCCGTTCAACAATCGCGATTCCGCACCATCAACATCAATTTTCAGAAAAGTAATTTTCTCGTCACGTCCAATAAAATCGTCAAGTTTTGTACTGGATGAATCGGTAGTATCGCTTACGAATTTATTAGCAATTAATACTTTATCCTTCCATGGCTCAAAAGTTGCGTTCAATGCTTCGATCCATTCCACATCTGTTTCGAATAAAACGAGTCGTGATGCTTTTTCAACTGCACCCAGTGCAAAATTTCCCTCTGCTACTCCAATGTCAACAAGCACTTCTCCCTCTTCAACCTTGAATTTGTCGTTCAGATAGCGGTGAGGGCTTTGGGGATCCTGCTCTTTGGTCAGTTCATTGAAACTATGCCTGATCCGTTTTTTGCTCCACCGTCTTTTGAAATAAAGTTTTTTACCATCAAGCATTACATATCGCAATCCTTTGTCCTTATCATCCATCACTTCAATGGTTCCTTCATTGTATTTTTTTTGAAAATCATACGGAAAGACAGCTATCGGATTGGATTTCAGATATTCCAACACTTCCTGAATTTCCTTTGAGTGTGTTTCCGGATGACTGCAATAGTAGTTAAGGATCGAAGTCCGTAAACTTTTGGCCAGAATCCTTTTTCTGATAAATTTCGGAACCAATATTCTATATATCAATGATGTAGAGATATTCATAACTGTTTTTTTCAATGCTTATAAGAATCTGATTTTGACTGACCCGTTTTCATCAATGCCACAAAGTTCTACTTTTCTGAATTGGTTCAATAACTTAGGGTCAACCAGTGTCTCTACTTTGATATAGTTGGCTGTCCATCCTTGCATGACCCCTTTATGCTTTTCATTCTCAAAAAGAACAGTTGAAGTCTTACCAATGTTCCGATTATAAAATGATCGCAACTTTTTTTCCGACAGTTCTATCAGTTTCTGGGCACGGAACCTGCGTTGTTCAACAGGCACGACCCCTGTTATTTTAAGTGCCTGTGTATTCTTCCTTTCTGAATATGGAAATACATGAAGTTCAGATAGTTCCAGATTTTCCACAAACTGGAATGCTTTTTCAAAAAGTTCGGTGGTTTCACCATTCATTCCTGCAATCAGATCGACTCCAATGAAAGCATCAGGGACCAGCTCCCTTATTTTTGAGATCCTCTGTGCAAAGAGTGTAGTCGAATACCGGCGTTTCATCAATTGTAGCACTTCGTCTGTTCCTGCCTGGAGTGGAATATGAAAATGGGGCGCTATCCTTTTTGAACTTGCCATAAACAGGATCATCTCATCAGTTAACAAATTTGGTTCGACAGAACCTACACGGATCCTGCCGATTGTTTCAACTTCATCAAGTGCCTTGATCAGTTCAAGAAAGCTTTCCCCAGTGCTATTCCCAAAATCCCCAATGTTGACGCCGGTGAGGATGATTTCTTTAATCCCCTGTTCAGCAACACTTTTTGCCTCATTTACTATGCTTTCAATAGATGGGTTTCGGCTTTTTCCTCGGGCGAGAGGAATTGTGCAATAGGTACAAAAGTAATTGCAACCATCCTGAACCTTTAAAAAGCTTCGCGTGCGGTCACCATAGGAGTAAGAATGTTGGAAATCTGTAATTTCATTAAAGCTGCACGTGTGTACTTCGCTTTCATGATGTTTTTCGAGGTTTTCGAGGTATTTTGTGATGTTAAATTTATCGTTCGCACCAATTACAAGGTCAACCCCTTCAATAAGGGCTGCTTCTTCTGCTTTGAGCTGAGCATAACAGCCGGTAACAACAATAAACGCAGCGGGATTGTGCTTTGCCGCCTGGCGGATGATTGTACGGCTTTTTTTATCGGCAGTATCTGTGACAGAACAGGTATTGATCACATAAACATCGGCCTTATCTTTGAAGGAGACCCTGCTAAAACCTTTTTCCTCAAATGAACGAGCAATGGTGGATGTTTCTGAAAAATTCAATTTACACCCCAATGTGGCAAAAGCGACTGTTTTATCTTTAAAATCCATCCTAAAATATTCAATGCGGCAAATGTACGAATTTGATGGGATCAGGGAAGGAGAGTGAAATCGATTTCAGGTTTTTGCCCTGTACCGGACCGCGAAAAACTGGAATCGATCAATGTATTTTCACTAAAAAAACCGCAGTTTTTTAAATAGAATTTTCCACCTTCTGTACCACCTGCATAATCCAGCCTTGCCTCCTTACGGGCGGTAGCATCTGCGGTAAAATTTGCCTTTGTCAACTCTATCCATTGCCCGGAAGTATTAAAAACCCATTGATTTGTGTAGTAAGCCATGCGGGTCAGATACCCGTTTTGAGGCATGAAATTTTCCAGAAAAGAATGGGGATGTTTGAGGTAGGTTGTTGTTTTTGGACGTCTGAAGCTGGCGATCAGTTCCCATTTGCCGATCTCAGGGGCATAAAAATAGGCAGAATAATCGGTTGAGTTGTTTTCCGATGGGATTCCTTTTAACAAAAAACGGTAGGTCGTTCCTGATTTCCAGATATATTTACGATAACTCTGCCCACCTGAGCCCTCGTTGCCAAAAGCACCTGCACGAACATCATTCCCCTTTTTTAGTAGGATAATTTTTTGGTCTTCGGGAATATCAGAAGGCTTGTCTGTTTTGAAAGGGCTCCAAACCGAAAAAAGTATCCGCCTCTCGGTTGTCGAATTGACCTGGATACCAAAATAACCTTCAGCGAAACCGTTGGCCATAAAATAGGATCCTTCAACGTCATTTCCAGTAGGAACTGTAATCTCATTGTAAAAATAGGCAACATCTCCGGCATCTGCCGGTATTTCGTAGCCCAGGTGAACCGATGGACCGCGACGTCCCCAGTAAAAATCATCCTTCACAAACCGTACAGATTGATCAATTGCTTCACCTTTAATGAACAGGTTTGTAATTTCGACAAAGGTATCCGCCGTTTTTTCGATTCCACTTAGAACAAGGGTTTGGTAACCGGCATCCTTTAGGTCGAAACTACCAATTCTAATCGTGTCAAATTCTATATTGCTGATTGATAGGTTTTTAGAGTCATGACCAATCTGACAATTTATTTTCGATTTGCCTGATTTTACCCTCAACCTGACGGCAAGTTCAATCTTCCCGGAACGCCCTGTCCTGAAATAAGTATTGATCTTGTTTGCTGGGTTATCCCAATGTTCAACTCCCGATTTTGCAATGGTTTGTACTGAATTCTCATTATCCTTTACGGCCCAGCTGTTGCCTGCCATGGGAATAGAAAGGAAATCGGAAAAAATGGTTTTCTTTTTGGAACCGGTTTCCGATTTGCAATTGGTCGATACAGTCAATGCAATTGTTATAATGCCCACAATTTTGATAATACTGCTTTTCATCCTATATTTTTTTCCAATATTAATCATTTAAAATAAAAAAAACCGGTTGAAAAACCGGTTTTTATATTTTAGCTCAAAACTTACTATTTCACCATGATAACCAAAACTTTGGAAAGGCTCCAAAATGCATTGGCATCAAGGATGACAAGTTTATCTGCAGTTTTTTGTCCATCGATGCGGTATGACCCGGCAGGATGTGAAGTTACGATCGTCACCTTCTTCTTCATGATGGGGATTTCGTTAACTTGGGTAACATCAATCTTTTGGAAATTACTGAGATCCAGGTTTGCTGTTAAATCCTTGGAACGGCCAATGCCAATGAAACCGCCTTCGCCTGTGATGATTTTTTTATCTTTCAGTTCACGGTTGGTTCCAATCACATAATAAGCCGTATTCAAAGCAGCAGTTTTGGCTTCGATTTCCTGTTGCTTTTTCTGGTTTTCAGCACTTAAGTTACTTACATTGGTATTGAGAACATTTACCTTACCATTCAAATCTTTAACCTGAATGTTCAGTTTACCCAATTCCTCAGTTAACTGTGCAATTTGTGCGTCTTTCTCTTCAATCGACTTGTTCAGATTGTCAATCATTGTTTGAAGTTCAGCAGCATGTTTATTTGACTTGTTCAGTTTTGCTGTGAGGCTAGCAACCAATTTACGGTTCTTCTGGAGAAGATCATAAATGTAAGTGATATCGCTCTTGATTTGCTCTTTGCGTGAGGCCTTGACCTCACCGGCAGAGGTAGTTTTGTTAATAACTCGCTCGACTTGTTTGATAGAATCCAAATTCGATTCGATTTCATTAAACGTTGTGACAAACTCGGCGATGTTAGAGTCTTTGTTACCTCCAACAGCCCTTAGGCTGTCGTTTTGTGCCTGAAGCCTTGCAATTTCTTTTTTACGCTGGTTACAACCGGAAGTCAGCAAAAGGACTGGAATCAATAATACGAAAATTAACTTTTTCATGATCTGTTTATTAAAATTATAAAACTTGAAAATCTGCCTTATTTGTATTTTACAAAAGTAATTTTACTTACGAAATTTTTAATACACAATGAATTAAATTATTTGTCTAATTCACACATCCGAAAAATCAAATTAAAGCCCATATAACTTATTGCGGCGTTCTTTGAGGTCTTCGTTTGAGATGTAGTCGTCATATTCCGTAATTTTATCGATAATACCATTCGGTGTAAGTTCAATTACCCGGTTGGCAATGGTCTGAATAAACTCATGGTCGTGCGACGACATCAAAATATTCCCCTTGTAATTGGTCAATGTATTATTAAATGCCTGAATCGACTCAAGATCAAGATGATTTGTCGGTGTATCAAGCACCAGTACATTGGCGTTCTTCAGCATCATACGTGAGATCATGCAGCGCATTTTTTCGCCTCCTGATAGGACCGAGGTTTTCTTATAGATTTCTTCGCCTGAAAACAACATTTTTCCGAGATATCCACGAATATAATTTTCGCTTGTATCGGAAGAAAATTGTCCAAGCCAATCGACAAGATTAAGTTCCGAATTAAAGAAATTAGAATTATCGACCGGGAGATAGGCGTTTGTAATGGTCTGGCCCCAAAAATAAGTTCCGGCATCTGGCGTATCGTGACCTGTTATTATTTCAAAAAGTGCTGTCATTGCACGAGGATCGTGCGAAAGGAATACAATTTTATCATCTTTTTCAACATTGAAATCAAGGTCTTTAAAGAGGATTTCGCCATTAATGCTTTTGGTCAATCCTTTTACTTCAAGTATCCTGTTGCCTGGTTCCCTTTCCAATGTGAAGATAATTCCCGGGTATTTTCTTGTTGAAGGTTGAATATCTTCAATGTTCAACTTTTCGATCATTTTTTTACGGCTGGTTGTCTGTTTCGACTTCGCGACATTGGCACTAAAACGGGCAATAAACTCAAGTAATTCCTTCTTTTTCTCTTCAGCCTTCTTATTTTGTGCCTGTTGCTGGCGAAGCGCCAACTGACTTGAATGATACCAGAAGCTGTAATTTCCAGCGAACAATTGGACCTTACCAAAATCAATGTCAACGGTATGCGTACTTACAGCATCCAGAAAGTGGCGGTCGTGCGATACGACCAAAACAGTATTCTCGTAGTTACCAAGGTAGTTTTCAAGCCACATCACAGTGTCAAGATCAAGGTCGTTGGTTGGCTCGTCAAGCAGAAGATTGTCCGGTTTTCCAAAAAGTGCCTGTGCGAGCAATACCCTTACTTTTTCCTTACCGCCCAATTCCTTCATTAACCTGTAATGAAAGTCTTCTTTGATTCCTAAACCACTCAACAACATGGCTGCATCGCTTTCAGCATTCCAGCCGTTAATTTCAGCAAATCGCTCTTCCAATTCGGCTGCCCTCATTCCATCTTTGTCGGAGAAATCGGTTTTGGCATACAAGGTGTCTTTTTCACGGAGGATGGCCCACAATTCGTTGTGCCCCATCATTACTGTGTTAATGACGGTTTCTTCTTCAAAATCGAAGTGGTTTTGTTTTAATACCGATAAACGTTCACCCACCCCAAGAGTGATAGATCCTTTTGTTGATGAGAGATCGCCCGAAATAAGTCGAAGAAAAGTTGATTTCCCAGCCCCGTTTGCCCCAATCACCCCATAGCAGTTACCAGGGGTAAATTTTAGGTTAACATCCTGGAATAAAGGCTTTTTCCCAAACTGAATTGCTAAATTAGAAACTGTAATCATTCAATAACTCCTTGAAATGCTTTGTACAAAAAAATATATATTTGACGCGCAAAGTTAGTCAAATCTTTGATATCCTTGATTCATAACAATTAGGCACCGGAATGTTAACCAAAAAATAATCTCAAAGATAAAAATTGTTTTAAATTTGTACCACAAAACTGTATCTATGAATTTCATTGAACTTGCAACCAAAAGATTCTCAGTAAGGAATTTTGAACAACGACCTGTCGAAAAGGAAAAACTCTTGTATATTCTTGAAGCAGCAAGGATGGCCCCCACGGCTGTAAATTTCCAACCCTGGAAATTCATTGTGATTACCAAACCAGAACTTCTGGAATCGGTTCAAAAAGTTTATCACAGACAATGGTTGGCTACGGCACCTGTAATCATAATTGCTTTGGGAAACCATCATAAGGGATGGCGACGGAAATCGGATGATAAAGACTTTACGGAAATTGATGTGGCCATTGCCATTGATCATATGACACTTGCAGCAACAGAACAGGATCTTGGTACGTGCTGGATTTGTAATTTCGATGTCGATAAATGTTGCAGGCTATTGAACCTTCCTGATTATTTGGAGCCTATCGCTTTAATCCCTGTTGGTTATCCTGTCATTCAACCGGAATTAAACAAAAACCGTGAATCATTGGACCATCTTGTTACCTGGGATAAGTTTTAGGATAGTGAGATGTTTTTCCTGGTAACTCTTTCTTTCATTCGCAATTCATATCTTAGGGGAGTAATGCCGAACCCTGAATTTCAATTGATCGTAAAGTTATCGGCATCTTTGGCCACAGGAAATTTTTTACGGAAAATTTGAAGCTCATTCAATGAAACTTCATAAATCAGCCAACCGTTTTCAGAAGAAAAGAATGGCACAAAATTTTCACCTTTCATATTGATCACTTGGCTATTGCCGGAATAGAAAATACCATTTCCATCTGTTCCAACCCTGTTTACTCCTGCAACAACTACCTGATTTTCAATTGCACGTGCTTTTAGGAGAATATTCCAGACTTCACTTCTGGAAGCTGGCCAGTTGGCGGTAAAAATCATCAAATCGGTATCGTTAACATTCCTGCACCACACAGGAAAACGCAGGTCATAACAGATATACAAAGCAATTCTCCATCCTAAATAGGTTACAATCAATTTTTTATTGCCCTGTTTGAAAGGGTGCGCTTCACCACCGATTGAAAAAAGGTGGCGTTTATCATAAAAAACGATCTGACCATTGGGCTGCACAAATACAAACCGGTTAAAAACCTGGTCACCGTCCTTTATGATCAAACTACCGCATATGGCAATTTGGGTGGTGGCAGACAAATTGATCAACCATTTTATTGTGAGTCCATCCATCGGCTCGGCAAGATCATAGGCCGATGTCGAAAAACCGGTTGTAAAAGTCTCGGGCAGGATCACCAGGTCGCATAAACTTTTCAGGTTTGCAATTCCTCTTTCGAGATTTAAACGGTTCTGTTCCGGATTCTCCCAAACGAGATCAACCTGAGCCAATGCAATCCTTAGGCCATTTTTGGTCTTCATATGAATTGATTTAATCGAGTCCGTCACCAAGGATAAATTTCTCCGGATGTTTTCCACCAACACCTCTTTTTTTATACCACTGCTTTATTTTAAGAAGGTCGGCCTGCAGGTCGTCGGTAATTTCAACCTCATCCAAAACCCCAACTTCTTTGTTTTTCCAATCGAAAACAGCATAAAAGACCGGTACATTCGCTGCCCTGGCTATGGTATGAAAACCACCTTTCCATTTGGTTACAGGTTTCCGTGTTGCTTCAGGGGCAATTGCCAGATGAAGTGTTTCGCGTTTCTTAAATTCGGTGACAATTTGTTTGACAAGGCTAGCTCCCTTTGAAGTGTCAACAGGTATCGCCCCCATATACTTAAGCAAGTAGCCAACCGGAAAGAAGAAGAATTTTTTGTTCACAACAATATTGGATTTCCCTCCAACCGATACATAAAATAGCCATGAAATGACAAAGTCCCATAATGAGGTATGGGGAACTCCAAGGCAAATACATTTTGGCACAGGGACTTTACCACTGATTGCTTTCCATCCGGTGGCCCATAAAAAGAATTTAGCAAAATACTTCATCTATTGGAGATTTATGATTAGTGATTTATCGGATAAATAGTTCGAAAATAAGTTATTTGATGATCATTGTTTCAAGATTTGTGGCTTTTGCATATTTCTTTAAAACTTCAACCGACAGGTCAACTGTATCCAATGTGCAAATATCACCTGAAAATCCAACGATAATCATTAAAAACCTTTTGGTCTTGCCTGTTACAGAGGTTCTTACTGAATCGCTTGTCGGGGAACCAAATGCAGAGATCAAGTCGCGGAAGACAGGAAGGAATTCAATATTTAATTCGCCCCTGTTGATTGCTTCATAAGGCTCATTGCTTTTACCGATATCGAAAATTACAGGACCGGATATTTGATCGACATCATATCCACCAATGGACATGCCCGACCTTAAGGATACAAGATTGACTAGGTCAACAACATTGTTGATGCGATAAAGCTGGTGACCCTTCACTACTCTACGCATCAAAGCTTCAGACGAAAGTCTGTACCTTGCAGGATCTTTTCCACACCGCCGATAGCCCATACGTGAAGCTTTGATTGCCGGATGGCTACCCACTTCGGCAAGTTCACCCGAATGTCCGATCACGCCACAAACCGTTTCGATCTCCTGCCATAATTCACAATTTTCTTCCGAAATTACGACATCGCACTCAATGCAGCCCAAAGCCAAATCAGGCAATTTCCCCTTAATATTCTGACTGATAATAATTTCCTTCATAACAAAACATCGGTTTTCAAAGGCCTGTTATTTTTTTAAAAATACCATTACTTTTGACATTAATAAATTTTTTCTTTGCATTGAATGAATTATGGCCTGACCGGGTCGGAAGTTCTGTTAACACTCATTGAAACTGCCAAAATGGACATACCTTTTATTGATATTCATTCACATTCCGCAAATGATAATTCTGGAGTAATAACCATTCAAAGCTTTTTTCTTCAAGAATTAAATCCCTCAATATCAACATATTTTACTGCAGCAATACATCCCTGGCATGTTGGGATGTTTTCAATTGAAGAAGTAAAGGCGATGCTCGAAAAGATGACCGGGCATCCGGGATTGATTGCCATTGGGGAAACTGGGCTCGATAAGGTTTGTTTATCTGATTACGTTCATCAAAAATTAATTTTCGCACTGCACATTGGATTTGCGGAAAGAAATAATTTGCCACTCATCATACATTCAGTGAGGTCGTGGAATGATATGATCGGATATCTTAAGAAAATTCGGGTACCCTTTATTGTGCATGGTTATAATTCAGGAAGGGAGATTTCAAGGCAACTTTTACATATTGGAGGTTATTTTTCAATAGGCAAAGCCATTTTGAATTCAACTCCCCGATTTATTGAAGAGATTAAGACGATACCTTTGACATCTCTTTTTCTCGAAACTGACGAATCAACGGCAGCAATTGAAGAAATTTATCTGGAAATGTCAAAAATCAGGGGGATTTCGTTGGCGGATTTGAAATATCAAGTTTATGAAAACTACAATAAACTGTTCCCTAAATTTGAATTGAAAATCTAATTCCTTAATTTGTTTATATTTAGAATATAAAATTACTGGTATAGGCGTTTAGACCGCCCATAATTTTTGTAATGCTACCTTTGTAGCATGGATGAACGAAATAAATTTAAAGGTGTGAACTCAATTAAGTTCTACAAAGAATTTTCAACAGATGAAGACTGTTTCCGCTACTTGG
>CAIYPA010000188.1 GCA_903927965.1 uncultured Bacteroidia bacterium
AACAGGAACTGACCGAAAGCGATGCTGTTCTCCGCAAGCTCAATGCAAACAACGACAAGCTCTTTTCGATCATAGCCCATGACCTAAGAAGCCCATTTAATGGGATTATCGGTTTTTCAGATTTTTTAATTGAAGAAATCAACGACCTTCAACCAGAGGAAGTTAAAGAGTATTCCCAAATTATCAATAACTCTGCAAAGAACACTCTTGTTTTACTCGACAACTTATTGATATGGGCAAAGGCACAGAGCGGACAGATTAGTTTTAACCGTGAAAGCCTGTACCTGGAACAGATCGTCGTTGAGATAACAGATGTTTTAAAATTAAATTCCACGATCAAAAATATTTCGCTGGCTCACTTTCCGATGGATGGGATAAGGGTTTACGCAGATAAAAATATGTTGGGCACAATTATCCGGAACCTGATCTCGAATGCGATCAAATTTACAAATTATGGTGGCAAAATAGTTATTTATGCCGTTCAAAATCAGGATCATGTCGAAGTTTCAATTTCAGATAACGGGGTAGGGATGAGCGAAGGGATATGCAATAAAATTTTCAACTCTGGTATGAATATAACTTCAAGGGGGACAGCCAGCGAAAATGGCTCCGGGTTGGGGTTGGTGCTTTGTAAAGAATTGGTTGTCAAACATGGTGGGAGGATATGGGCAGAGTCGAAAGAGGGACTTGGCTCGACTTTCCATTTCACAATACCATCAAAATGAGAAAAAAATCGAATGCTGAGAAATATCAGTCATTGTACGATTTTGCCCCGGTCGGTTATTTCACTTTAAACGGGAAAGGTATTATTGAAGAATTAAACCTTACGGGTGCAACGATGCTTGGTTATGATCGAAATTATCTCAAAGGTCTTGATTTTAGTTTCTTTGTCATAGAGGTTGCCAAATCGAAATTCACCCTGTTCCTCAAAGGATTATTTGTGCATAAAGAAAAGGAAACTTGTGAAATTGCTGTTTTGTCCAATCAGAATAAGACTGTTTATATTCACGTCGATGGGATTGCATCAGAAGATTCTGAACAGTGCCTAATTACTTTAACGGACATTAGCGGGAGAAAATTGATGGAGGATTCGTTACGGGCAAGCGAAAATAAATTCAGGCAATTGGCTGAGAATTCCCTTAATATCATTTATCGGATACTACTTAAACCGGAATTGAAATTTGATTATGTCAGCCCTTCAGTTACCAGGATTACGGGATATACACCTGAGGATCATTACAATGATCCCAATCTCGGTTATAAAATGGTACATCCCGATGACCGGATTTTATTGGAGAATATATTAACCTTTAGTCATAACGAACCCTTGGTTTTGAGGTGGATACGGAAAGATGGGAAGATTATCTGGACCGAACAGACCAACAACCTGATATTGGATCAAAACAACGAGCCCATTGCAATTGAAGGGAATGCAAGAGATATTACGGAAAGGGAAAATGCCGGATTGGAAGTTCGGAAGCAGGTTGAGCGTAGCAATTTGATGCTTGAATTGTTCTCAAAAGCCCCTACACTTTCCGATGAAGAATTGGTTGATAAGGTGCTTGAGATCGCTATAGAAGTTACCGAAAGTAAAATTGGTTTCCTTTATAAGATTGCTCCGGATCAGGACGGGATTGTTCATACCACGTGGAATAAGGAATCAAGAAAAAACTGGCCAGTGGGCAAGGAGGATCATTCCCCTCAGGAGGATGTAGGAAATTGGAAAGATTGTTTGGAGTCAAAACGACCCGTTATCCAAAATGACTATTTCAATCTTTCACATAGGAAAGGGCATCCGGAAGGGCACACCATCGTTCTGCGGACCTTGGCTATTCCGCTTGTGCACGAAGAAAAAGTGCATTTGATTGTGGGGGTAGGAAATAAGCCATTTGACTATACTGACTATGATATTTCTCAAATACAGTTTGTTGTAGATGAATTTTATAAAATACTCGAAAAACGAAAGGTCGAAACAGCTTTAAAGGAAAGCGAAAGGAATGTCCAA
This sequence comes from uncultured Bacteroidia bacterium, assembly GCA_903927965.1. Lineage (GTDB taxonomy): Bacteria > Bacteroidota > Bacteroidia > Bacteroidales > Prolixibacteraceae > JAAFHB01. Next base: position 2,006 of record CAIYPA010000188.1, read on the forward strand.
AATAGTAATTCTCATTTGCGGTCCATCCTTGAAAGCCCTCAGGGGGTCATTATTTTTTCTCTTGACCTTAATTATTGCTATACTTCCTTTACGGTTTCGCATCTCGATGTAATGAAGGCGATTTGGGGTGTTACAATCGAAATTGGGATGAACATCCTTGATGTCATTAGTTTTGTCGAAGACCGTATCAAATCAAAAAATAATTTTGACCGGGTTTATAAAGGTGAATATTTCATCCTGGAAGAGGAATTTGGTGATGAAAAACTGTTCAGGACTTTTTGGGAAAACCGGTATTCCCCTATTTACGACGATTCATTCAATATTACGGGAATGACAGTTTTTGTCATAGAAATTACTGAACGGAGAAGGGCAGAGGTAGAGCTACGAAGAAGTGAGGAAAAATACAGGAATATTTTTGAAAATGTCTATGATGTCTATTATGAGGCGTTGCTAGATGGGACAATAATCGAGATCAGCCCTTCGATTGAAACGGTTTCCAAAGGATATTATACCCGTAATGAGCTGATTGGTAAATCAATTGTTGATTTTTATTCGAAACATGAAGATCGGGACCGGTTCTTTGGCGAATTGGCAAAGTCTGGTAAAGTGACAGATTTTGAACTTTCAATGCGAAACAAGGATGGTTTGGTTATGCCTATTTCCATTTCGTCGGGGGTGAGGCAAGACGCTATGGGACGTCCTGTCATTATTGGTAGTATGCGTGACATCACCGAAAGGAAAAAAGCGGAAAAACTGATCGCACGTAGCAATCAGGATCTTCAATTTCTGAATAGTTTCGCGCTTAACCTTTCACGATTGGCCTCCTCAGATTCTTTGGCTGGGTTTTTAATTAAACAGCTGAAAGAATACACCAAAGCCACGATTGTTGCCTATTCGGAATACAATGATTATGATCAAGTTCTTGTAACAAAGATTATTGAAACAGATGGTGATAATTTAAACCTTATTGTTGAAGTTACTGGTTCCGATTTACTTAATTTGAAATCTCCTGTTAGCAATGAAATCTATCATGAACTGGTTGTCCATAATATCCACAAACATGAAACTTTTACAGAAGCTTCTTTTGGTGCAGTTCCATTGGAGGCAGACCTGATTTTTAAGGAAAGGTCCGGAATCAGAAATATTTATGGGATCGCATTGACAATAGGTCAGGAACTGTATGGTACTTTGCTGCTTTGTTATAAAGATGATGCTCCGGTTACTTCAGAGGATTTGCTTCAATCGTTTGCAAATCTTTCGGCAGTTGCATTAATGAGAAAGAGGGCCGAAGATGACCTGAAAATTGGTTATGATCAATTGGAACAAAAGGTTGTGGAACGCACACTTGAACTGAACCAACTAAGGATGTGATATGAAATAATGTGTACATTTGTGCAAAATTCAATGTATGCAAGACGATAAACGTTTGGAAGAAAAATTCACTTTGTTGCTTCCTCATTTAGATGAAAGAGGTAAGCGGTTGTATTTGGCATCTGAATC